>CAMZAI010000011.1 GCA_947304065.1 uncultured Clostridia bacterium
TATACCCGGAGTGGCGTATGTGGAGGGTCTGTAATTGCAATATCGGGGCGTGTATTCTTGCATCTCTGCACAGTTTTCCATAAGTATGGCTTTTTAATTGTTTAAATCCATAAGCCGTTCATTTATAGACAAGTTTTTTCTGCGTGGATTCCTTATCTGTATATAACTGTGCTTATTGTTCAATCAAAATGCAGATTTAATATACGCAAGTGGTTCTTAAAGTGGTTCTTAAAAAATAAGGATGCCGCAAACCCTCCATTCTTCTATATTTTTGAGCGAAGTGATTGCTTCGAATCACGTCACCTCGATGCTTTTATTTTCAAGGGTTTCGGATTTTCCGAAACCTTTTTTTTATTCGGGGCACAGCCTTCCTTTTCCCATTATTATTAAAAAGTACCTAAGCTAACCGGTCTTGTCAGTCTTTGTCCGGTCCTGCCCCGTCGCCCTGCGGAACAAAATATTTGATTATATAATCCTCGAGTATCGCGGCGGATGCATTGCCAAAGGCTTCGTTCTTGACAATGGAAAGTCTCCGTTCCGGCAAGGGATCTACAGTTTTGATCTCAAATACATCTTTGCCTCTTATGGCAGAAGAAACCAGCTCCTCGGGTACACAGCCGAGTCCTATGTTATTCATTACGAATGCCAGCGCCTGATCGTAGTTTGGCACTTCGATATCCACATGGTAATCAAGTCCCTTTGAAGCATTGATATGATCGTACAACGCGAACGTTTCGGTATCCCGTGAAAAGCCGATTATCGGAAATCTCAGGATGTATTCCATCGAAACAGGCTCTTTAAAATCATCCCTGAATTTGTTTCCGGCAATGATCACATCCTTAAAATTCATGATAATGCGCTCCTTCGACGCAACAATGGGCTGATAATCCGAAGTTGTCAGAATCGCCATATCCAGGATCCCCTTGGCCACATCCGCGATCAGCTCCGGCGTGGGCTTGCTGACAATCTGCAGATGAGTTTGGGGATAATCCTGCTCATAGGCTCCGATAGCAGGAATGATAAACCGATTGACCAGTTTGTAAGGAGCGGCTACCGATAACCCTATCGATATCTTCCTTTTTGCAATATTCGTCTCTTCTTCTATCTTTGATTCGCCGATATCTATCTGCCTGAACGCCTCTTTTATGTGCTGAAAAAGTGTCTCCCCCTGTTTTGTGAGGATAACGCCCGAATTTGTTCTCACGAACAGTTCGCAGCCCAGGCTGCTCTCAAGCTTCTTTATCGTTCTGGTAACATTCGGCTGTCCTGTGGACAGGACCTTCGCTGCCTTACTGATATTGAGATACCTGGCCACATAATAGAAAACTTTGTAATACTCAAACGAATTGTTCATTTTATCCCTTCCCGATATGCTTTTCTGATATACCAATATGACAAATTAGAATTATCCGTATTTCCATAAATCATGTATAATTTAGTAAAATACATGGAGTCAAGAGAATTATATCACATATTCTTCTCTAAATCATCCATTGTTTCGAGAATAAAAGTTAGCGGAGGTAGTATTTATGAAGCAAAAAAAGAAATTATCCCTTACAGCAGTTCTCCTGCTGATCGCGTTCGTGCCGTTAGTGCTGTCAGGTATCGTATCCTGTATAGCGACAGCCGTTACCGTTACCGGCAACCTTGAAGAATCAGCTTATCAGAAGCTCAAGGTCGCGACCGATTCCCTGAGAAAGTATTACCAGTACGATCTGGACAACGGCAACGAGATACCGTATGAGCACGACTATGTCGACATGCTCAAAGGCGACGACATCGATATGACCATATTCATCGGCGACACCAGATACATGACCTCGACCGTCAAGGATAACGGTCAGCGAAACGAAGGCACGCAGATGGATTCCGCTATCTGGGCCAAGGTCAAGCAAGGCCAGGATGTAACCGCCAGCGGCGTAAAAGTCGGCAACAAAAAGTATTATGTTTACTACATGCCTCTTTATGACGGAAATAAAACCGTAGTCGGCGCTGCATGGGCAGGTCAGCCTCAGGACAATGTCAAGGCCAACATCCGAGGCGTCCTGATCCTCCTTATCATGATCATCGCGGTCGCAATAGCCATTTTTGCAGTTATCATCTATTTCATCGCAAGGAAGGTTTCGGCGTCCATCGGAGTTGTAATCTCTGATGTTGAAAGACTCTCGGGCGGCGATCTTACATCGGATACACAATCCGCTTCCGCAATCAGGGAGATCAACGATATCGGAAGCAATGTCTTCGGTCTTTCGGAAAAGCTCAAGGAGATCGTCGGCGCCGCGAAGGAAGCTTCCGCCACCACAGGCTCTAAGGCAAAGGAACTTGCCGATACCTCGACACAGATCAGCGGTACCTCCGATAACGTATCGAATGCGGTTCAGGAACTCGCCAAGGGCGCTTCCGATCAGGCAGGTACCGTACAGAGCGCAACAGAGAACCTCATTGAACTGTCCAATGCGATCCAGACCGTTTCCGACAATGCCGACCAGCTTGCTTCCACCGCTTCCGAGATGAACGAAGCTTCCAAAAAGAGTGCCGATGCACTGCAGAGTCTCTCAAATAGCATGGATACCATGACCGCTTCGGTTAACGAGATTTCCGAAACAATGAGCGCCACGAACAACGCCGTACAGAGCGTAAACGAGAAGGTTGACGGTATCACGAACATCGCATCGCAGACCAATCTCCTTGCCCTGAACGCTTCCATCGAGGCCGCAAGAGCGGGCGAAGCAGGCCGTGGTTTCGCAGTAGTAGCCGAAGAGATCGGCCAGCTCGCAACCGAGTCCGCACAGACCGCCCAGGAGATCAGGAACGAGATGGAGACTCTCTTAAAGTACTCCCAGGAAGCACTCCAGAAAACCAACGATATCAGCAATATCAAGAACAATGCGGATTCTGTCCTTCAGGATACAACCGAACGTATCAATGCTCTTATTGCCAACGTAAGCTCCACCGTAGACGGAATAAGCCTTATTTCCGGTCTCACCGATAAATGCAACAAGTCGAAGGATCAGATCGTCGACGCCATGAGTTCGCTCTCGGCGATCTCCGAAGAGAATGCAGCTTCTACCGAGGAAACGGGAGCCTCCATGGAAGAGCTCAATGCAACAGTCAACGGACTGGCCGCTGCTGCCGGAAGTCTCAGCGAAGTAGCGGAAAGACTTGACAGCGAGCTCGGATTTTTCAAAGTTTGACGACTTTCGGATTAAACGTCTGTCTTCCATTTATGATAGGGCTGTTACACCCCGCCTATCAAGCGAAACCCGCGGAGATACCTCCGCGGGTTTTCTCTGTGGTCAGATCTGTTTGGAGTCCATGTTCAGGCCTTCTCTTTATCTCGTGATGATAAAAGTCGTGACCGAACTGCCCTTTATGTCTGTCTCAAACTTCGAGCCGTCTTCGCTTATCTTTATATTTACCTTTTCCGAAACATCCGCCCAGTTCTCGCCGTCCGCCATTGTACCGCTCGTCCTGATCGCGGTGATCTTCGTATTTTCATCCATCCTGTCAAAATCCGACAGATCGAACTCCCATCTGAGGTCGTCCGTGTTCGCGTTCATCGCGACGATGACTACACTCTTATCTGAGGGATCAAAGGCTGCAACGCTGTTGTCGCTCGAATCCGCGATGCAGTATCCTGGCCTGATATATCTCGTAAACTGGCCGAATGCGTAATACTTTTTTCCGAGCAGAAGCTCTTCTTTGTCATGGTCGGCAATACCGATGCCCCAGAACGGCGTACCGCCGGCAATAATGCCGTCAGCCGCGCTCCTGCTGCAGGTATCGAATTTATTCTTTGAATCGATATGTATATCCACAGCGTCCCACATGATCCACGCTGTGGGCTTCATTCCGTTCAGATCGGTGATGATCGCCCTGGCAAAGCCGAGCGCAGCCTGCATCCCGGAATCCGATTTTCCTGCCGAAAAGAGGCCTTCCGTTCCGTCAACCTCGCTCATCCAGAGATTCTTGCCCGCTTTCTCCGCCGTCGCCTTAAGAAGGCTCCGCTGCGTTCCCTGGTATGCGTGTGTGTCTATCCTTCCGACCACTGCTTTCGCCTCGTCGGTAAGCTTTTCAAACGAAGCCGCAGCCGTGTCAATGGAGGTCTCGTCGGATGCGGAAATGATGATATCAATACCCTTGGAAGCAAGCTCCTTATTCAGTGCGACAAGTATCTTTGACTGGGACTCTCCCATCGAAAAATGGCAGCCCTCCTGCTTATCGCTGTTTGCTTTCCAGTAGCTCGTCGCGGGCTCGTTCATCGGAGCCGCGCTCCGGAATACCAGGCCTTCATTCTTCCAATGTTCGATCACATCCGCAAGATAGCACGCGAACGCCGTGTAAGAGTCTTCTCTCAGATTATCGACGCCCGGATCTTCTCCTCCCGAGCTGCATCCGCTGACCGTCATGAAATACGGCGGCGAATTTGAAAACGCTTCGGCAACAAACTCATCTCCCGCTGCCTTTATCGCGGCTTTCAGGATATTCATCTGCCTCGTGTCCGCGTCCCAGTCATAATTCCAGGCATAGCCGCATTCGAAATCGGCTCTCGCAAAATTCTCTTCGTAATACTCTTTTGTATTAAGGCTCAGATCGATCCTTGTCACATCCGTGCAGTACCCCGGAACCTCGGAATCCGAGCGCTTTATGTGCGGCGCATGGTAAAAAGGTCCTTCCGGGTCTGTGACATTGTCTCCGCCGCCGATGTTATAGCGCCCGATATTCATGCCGAGTCCCGCAACGGGATCAAAGAACGCCTTCGCTGACTGTTCGGTGAGCGACGCGCTGTAGCCCAGACGGTTGGCCCACCAGCAAAGAGACGTGCCCCAGCCCTCGAACTCGCCGTACCCGTCACGGTTAGTATCGTTAAATGTCTGCGCGCCGGAAATATCTATCTTTATCCTTTTGCTTATCTCCATAGGTGCTCCCTCCCCGCCGTTTTTATCTTTTGAAAGACCGCTTCCGCATCCCGCGGCCAGGACCGAAACCGCAAGGACCGCCGCGATCAGCAGACCTGCTCTGTATCTCAAGTTTTACCTCCGTTCCTTCGTGCGGACGATTCCCTGACCACAAGCGAGGGCATTACGCGCCTGAAAGTGGGAACGCTCTCTCCGTTCGCGACATCGATCGCCGTGTCCGCGAGCATCTTGCCCAAAGTATCGTAGTCATAGTCAATGCTCGTGATCTTCGGGAAGGTAAGGTTCGTGATGTAAGTATTATCGTAGCTGACTACAGACACATCCTCGGGCACGCGATACCCTTCCTCGATCAGCCTTCTGATGACTCCGGCCGCGCAGAAATCGTTTATCGCGATGATCGCTGTGGGCTTTTCCCTCATGGCCATGAGTTCCTTTACGCCCTCGTACCCCGCGTCGTAATCATATCTGCCTTCATAGACATATCTCTTGTTGATCGGTATCCCGTGATTCTTAAGTATCTTGCAGAATGTCATGTATTTCTCGTAGGTCGAGATAACGTCGAGACGTCCGCCGACGAGCGCGATCCTCTCATGTCCGAGCTCGATCAGATGCTCGGTCAGCAGCCTTACGGCTTCATTCGCATCGATCACCACGCGGTAGCAGGGCACCTCGTCGATCTTGCCGCTCGTGATGATCGGCAGCTTCTCCGCGATCTGCTTTGCCTTCGCTATATAAGCGGGCTCTGTTATCACGGCGTCCACTCTTCCGCCGATCTGTATGATGGCTTCGACGCTCTGCTGTTTCAGGATGTCCAGCTGTTCGATCTCCCTTTCGGTCTCGCCGAGCGAACAGCACAGGATCACTCTGTAGCCTCTCGCCAGCGCGGCGTTCTCGCAGGCCACATAAAGAGCCGCATAGAACGGGTTCCTGATATCAGCCATCAGAACTCCTATGACTCTCGAACGCGTATCCGAAAGCCCCTTCGCGAGCGCGTTGGGTCTGAAATTATATTTCTCTATAAGAGCCTTTATGCGGTCCCTCTTCTCGGGACGCACATTGGCGCTGTTCGTAAGGACGCGCGAAACCGTCGACGGAGAAACCCCCGCTTCTTTCGCTATGTCATATATAGTTATAGACTTGTCGTTATCACTGTTTTTAGCCATATTTCACCTGTTATGCGCAATATTTGAAATCGGTTGCAAATCCATATTACAAAAACATTTGTCAGCTTGTCAAGGCCTTTTATGTAACAATGCACAATTTATCGATATGTCATATATATGTTTTTAACTATTTTGCAAAATTTTCAAGAAAGGAATTGACAAA
Source organism: uncultured Clostridia bacterium (assembly GCA_947304065.1). Taxonomy (GTDB): domain Bacteria; phylum Bacillota; class Clostridia; order Lachnospirales; family Lachnospiraceae; genus RUG11977. The sequence goes on from CAMZAI010000011.1 coordinate 6,246, forward strand.
TGATGTGCATGTTGTATATTCTTGAGTTAATGAAACCGATTGCAAATGTGCAAGGTGACGTCCAACTAATGCTGAAAGGACTGTAAATATGTCTAAAGGATCCGTTGTTGCGGCTGAAGCGCCCGCAGGCAGAAAGCTCGGATTTTTCGAGAAAGTACGTAAATACCGTACCCTTATCTTCATGTGCCTTCCGACCTGCCTGTTTTTCTTTTTCTTCAGTTATGTACCGCTGCCCGGTATCTGGGTGGCCTTTGTAAAGTACAACTATCAGAAGGGTATCTTCGGGAGCAGGTTCGTAGGGCTCCAGAACTTTGAGTTCATGGTCGAGTCGGGCAAGCTCTGGTCTCTGACAAGAAACACCATCCTGTATAACCTGGCGTTCATTATCCTCGGAAACCTGTTCGCCGTATTCATGGCGATATTGCTCAACGAGATCAGGTCGAAGGCGTTCAAGAAGGTCTCCCAGACCATGATGTTCCTTCCCTACTTCATCTCGCACGTTCTGATCGGCGTGCTTGTATTCAACTTCCTGAATTACGATACAGGCTTTGTAAATACGCTCCTGACTAAGTGGGGCTTTGAGAGATGGCAGCCTTATGCGAATGCTTCCTGCTGGCCGGCGATACTGATCTTCATATACCTGTGGCAGCAAAGCGGCTACAACTCGGTCGTTTACTTTGCGGCCATCATGGGCATCGACGGCGAGGTCATCGAGGCCTCGAGGGTAGACGGAGCCAATGCATTCCAGAAGATCCGATACATCATTCTTCCGAGCCTGCGTCCCACGATCGTTATCCTTCTGCTGTTCGCTCTCGGAGGCATTGTAAGGGGTAACTTCGGTCTGTTCTACAACATCATCGGAACCAATTCGCTCCTTTACGAGACGACCGATATCATCGAGACCTTCGTATACAGGGCTTCGGTCACGGACTTCAACTTCTCGACAGCGTCCGCCGTAGGCTTCTATCAGTCGCTCATCGGTTTCGCCATCGTTATGACGGTCAACTTTATCGTCAAAAAGATCGAACCGGACTATTCGTTATTCTAATAAGCCTGGTACGCTGGTCACGTATAAGGAAAGGAAACAGAATCGGCTTTCAGCCGATTCTAAAGAGAGGATTTATGGCTAAGAAAAAAGATTTGGACATGATGTCGAGTTCGGCCAAAGTCAAGCTTGGAGCTTCGGATATCATCGTACGCGGCATCGGATATTTTGTAACCACACTTTACTCGCTTGCCTGCATTTTCCCGTTTTTGGTAATACTCGGAAGCTCGTTCTCTTCCGAGAGCTACTTAAATCTTCACGGCGTACAGCTCATACCGGGCGAGTTCTCGACGGAAGCTTATCATGCGGTTGTGAAATCGGGCCTGATCTGGAGATCGTATATAGTAACGATCCTGATCACAGTCACCGGAACCGTGATCGGTCTTTCACTCATAGCGATGACCGGCTATGCGCTGCAGAGAAAGGATTTCCCTTTCAGGAACGGAATTTCGTTCTACATTTACTTCACGAGCCTGTTTTCCGCGGGCCTCGCTCCTTACTACCTGATCATGACTCAGGTTTATAAGCTGAAGGACAGTTATCTGGCCATTCTCCTTCCGCTGCTCATGTCGCCCTGGCTCGTTATCCTCATGAAGAATTTCGTAAAGAGCATTCCGCATGAGATCACCGAATCGGGCAAGATCGACGGCGCCGGAGACATGAAGATATTCACGGCCCTGATCCTTCCGATGCTGAAGCCCGCGCTTGCGACCATCGGCCTGTTCCTGGCTTTGGGCTACTGGAACGAGTGGTATCAGTCATCGCTGTTCCTGAGCTCGAGAGTCGATGTAAAGCCCCTGCAGTACATGCTTTACGAGACGGTCAATAAAACAGACGCCCTTAAAAATACGGTTGCGGGCCAGTACGTAGTCATTACCGATATTCCTTCGAACACGGTCAAGATGGCGACCGCGATGCTCGCGACAGGCCCCATCGTACTGCTCTACCCCTTCGTACAGAAATACTTCATAAGCGGTATCACGGTAGGTGCGGTAAAGGGATGATCTTAGTTATTCCCCGGAAGACCGGGATAACATATTAAAAATTTTTAGAGGAGGACTTTTATGAAAAAAAGAGTGTTGGCATTATTACTTGCCATGACAATGCTTCTTAGCCTTGCGGCCTGCAAAAAGGACGGCGCGAAGAAGGTTGACACAAAAGAGCATGTAAAGATCACGTACATGTTCACTGGTTCAAAGCCCGAGGGCGCGGCTATGGACAGGTTCCAGGAAATGAACAAGAAACTTAACGAGATCCTTACCGAAAAGTGCAACGCCGAGCTTGAATTCTACTGGATCGGCTGGACCGATTATCTTTCGGTTTACAACATGAACATCGCAGCACAGGACGGAACCGTAGACCTTATCGGTACCGCTTCCGACTGGCTTGACGCTTGGCCCAACGCAAAGAACGGCGGCTTCAAGATCCTCACAGAGGATATGCTCAAGACCTATGCTCCCGAGACCTGGAAGAGCGTTCCGAAGGATCACTGGGAGCTCTGCAAATACGACGGCGACATTTACTTAATGCCCGAGGATAACTACGCGCAGTGGACCAACCACGGCTACATCTACCGTCTTGACTGGGCTAAGAAGGCCGGCCTCGCAAACGGCGTTCACAGCTGGGAAGACATGACCAAGTACTTCGAGTACGTTACCGCCAATAAGGACGCTCTCGGCATCAACGTTGCATGGGATTCCGACGGAACTCACAACGTTCAGATGGCAAGCGGCTGGGTAGCAAGCCACAGCAAGTTCGTTCCGATCGACGGCATCTGCACCGCAGCTCTCTGGGGCGGCACAAAGGATAACCTCTACACCATCATTACTCCCGCTTATTCGGATACTCAGATGATGGTTGATTTCGCGAAGATGATGAAGCAGTGGGATGAGATGGGCGTTTGGAAGACCGACGTTCTCAACAACACCACCTCCACCAACAGAGACGACTACCGTGTAGGCCTTGTTGCAGCAGAGCAGCATCATACACAGACTTGGACGGATCTTTGCTCAAAGACTCCTTCCAACACCATTTACAACGATCCCAATGCCGAGTCCGGCTTCTTCTACTTCGGTGAAGAGACAGACAACGTTGTAGCTCTTTCGATCACTCACGGTGCGATGGCTGTTTCCGCAGCTTCGAAGAACCCTGAGAGAGCTCTGATGGTTTACGACTTACTCAGAAACGATCCCGATTGCTACAGACTTATCAACTACGGTATCCAGGGCATTTCCTACGAGCTTGACTCCAACGGCTACCGCATCACTCCCGCAAGCTACAACCCCGATACCGACAATGTCGGCGGAGCTACCAGCTGGTGGTGGGGACGCAACGACAACCTTGAACTCAAGGACGCTACCAGAAACTGGACAGCTATCGAGTCCCTGTACAAGGTATACGACAAGATCAAGATCGACTATCCTTACGGACAGTTCGTTCCCAATGTTGACAGCATCGAAGGCAAGGTTAAGAACTGCAACGAAGTATTCGGAAACTACATGAAGCAGATCGCGTACGGCAAGTACTCGGGCACTGCGGAGGACATCGTAGCAGAGATGCAGGCAGCCCTGAAGCAGGCAGGCATCGAGGATGTTACCGCCGAGCTCCAGAGACAGTTCGACCAGTTATACAAGAAATAATAAAAACAAAACTCCTTTTACGAAAAGGCCGCCGCTTGGCGGTCTTTTTGTTTTATCCCCCATTTGGGGGACAGTTACAAAATATGTTACAAAAACTATTTTTGTGTAGTGTTTTTTCTTGTATTTTGAGGCTCTTATTGATATAATTATTATTGGTTATTTGTAAGCATTCTAAAGGGAGATGCTATATGAATCTAGTTGAGAATGCTGTTTTGTTCGACGGATACCGTGTGGGAACGGTATTTGACCAGAACAGCGTGTTTACCACATATCTTGGAACCAAAGTCGACGGCGGTGCTCCGGTATATATCAAGCTTCTCGATCAGAGCCGCTACACTCAGTACGATGTCGACAAGATCTGTTTCAGCAACGAACTGCCTGCCATTAAGGCATTTGACAATAACCACATCCTTCGCGTCTATGATGCGGGCCCCGTTTCGAATACCATCGGTATCGTCACCGAATTCGCGGATTTCATTCCTCTCGGCTCCTTCCTTGAAAGCAGAAGGGTTCTCGAACCTTCCGTAGCCATTGATTTCATCATGCAGCTCGCGGATGCTCTTAAGTACGCCCACGAACGCAATATTATCCACCGGAACATCAAAGCAGGCGCGATCGGAGTCTGTTCTTCGGCCGAAGAAGGCAAGCCCGAAAACTATACGCTCAAGCTCTTTGATTTCGGCGTTTCATACATTACCGACTTCAGCAACATCCCTTCGGGACAGGTTGATGAGGAATTCGGATTCATGGCTCCCGAGGTTGCGGGACTGCTTAACCGTAAGGTTGACGCGCGCTCCGATCTCTACTCCCTCGGAGTTCTTTTCTATCGCTTTGTCACAGGTTCTTATCCCTTCCATGCCGGCACCATCGACAGCATGGTCTATCAGCATGTGGCGATCGTTCCCCGCACTCCCGACAAACTGAATCCGTCCGTCAGCGAAGAGATCTCCAGGATCATCCTGAAGCTGCTCGCGAAGGATCCCGACCAGCGCTACCAGACTGCCGAGGATCTGATCTACGACCTTGACCTTTATCTGAATTCAAATATCGTTTCCGAGGGCTCGGTAAGCTCCGATCTGATCACCGACCTCGATAAAAATGCGCGAGTATTCAGCTGCAAGTACGAGCTTGCCGATCTGCGCCAGTCCTACACCATCGCGTTCGAGAACGAAGGCCGTTTCTGCCTCGTCACGGGTTCAAAGGGCTGCGGAAAGAGCGACCTGCTCACGAGCCTTGCAAATGAATTAAAGAGCAGCGGCATCTCCTACTATCGCGCTCATTTCACCAGACAGACCATGGGCACGCCCTATCACGGCTTCCGTGAGATACTTCGGGCGTTCCTTGAAGAATATGAAAAGTCCCTCCGCTTCTTAAAGGGTTCCGACAGAGGCCGTTTCCCGAACGACGTTGTGCGCCATTCGGACCTTGTCACGAATATATTCCCCGAAGCGAAGGACGTATTTGCGGATTACGCAAGAGCAGGAGAAACCGGCGATTCGGCTCCGCTCGAAGCTTACAAGGAGCTCCAGAGGACGCTTCGCATCCTCGCCGAGTTCTTCCTTTCGCTCACCTCGAACAAGCCTTACGTGCTGATCTTCGACGACATCCATTTCATCGATGCCGCTTCGCTCTCACTGCTTGCCGAGATGCTCGACCGCATCACCTCGCATAAGGTTTTCGTTGTATGTTCATGCCGCAACGAGAGACTTTCCGAGAATCCCCAGCTTGAAGAATTCGTATCCATGTTCAGCACCGAGAAGCAGCCCCAGCTCATCAGGCTGATGCCCTTCGACCGCGAGAGGATGCGTGAGTTCATATGCGACCTGCTGATCGTCAGCCCTTCACAGAGCGAGGATCTGGTCGACTACATCATGCAGATCACCGACGGCAATCCTTACTTTGCCTCAAACGTGATCCGTTCTCTCCTCGAGGAGAATATCATTTCTGTCAAGAACGGCAATCTTGACATGGACATTAAGCTCCTGCGCAATGTTACGGACAAGAACGAAGACATCTTCAAGATCATCCGTCAGCGCATGGAGAGACTTCCGAAGATGGGTCTCGACGCCCTGAAGCAGGCCGCCGTCATCGGCGATACCTTCAGCCTCGAGCTGCTCTCCAAGGTTCTGGGTCTTGACGCCGAGAAGCTTTCATCGCTCCTCGACAGCGCGATCAGGCTTCAGTTCATCGACTGCAGCTCCACCGCGAAGATCTACGAGTTCTCGCACAGGGATATCCATTCCGCGTTCCTTCAGCTTGTGAGCGACGCGGAGCAGAAAGAGATACATCTCAAGATCGCGCGCGCGATCGAGGCGCTCAACCACGGTCAGCCCCGCGACGTTTACAGACTTGTTTATCACTATACGCAGGCCGGTTCCGACGAGGACGTATACCGCTTCATTCTTGAGGCGGCGGCTCTGGCGAAGTACTCCTACGCCACCACCGAAGCACTTGCGTATTACAATCAGGCACTGAAGCTTATCACCTCGCACGAAGAGGAAGGCTCGGAGAACTGGTGCATTACGATGGATTCGCTGATCGATCTGAATCTGTCCGCAGGCAACAGCGCCCTGGCCATCGATCTTGCGAACAGCCTGCTCAACTATCTCGACGATCCGTTTACGATCGCGAAGCTCTATTACAGGATCGGCGTTGCTTATTACCGCATCAGCAGCTACTGGCAGTGCGAAGAATATTACCTGAAGGCGCTTGAGAGCCTCGGCGTTCACTTTAATCCGAAGGCGGCTTCTTCGCTCGTCAAGATGCCTTACCAGAAGGTCGTCCTGATGTTCAGGCGCCTGACCTCCGATCCTTCGAAGATCAAGCCCGTCGAGAAGGGAGATCCCAGAGACGCGAAGCTTATCGCGAAGATCTTCGAGTCGCTCTGCTGGACTTATGCGTTCTTCGATCCGAAGGCTTATGATAACTGCATACTCCGCATGTACAACCATGTACAGAAGAATCTCGGCGCATCCGCAGAGCTCGGTCTTGCGATGATAGGCCTCTCGCTCTATCTTACACGCCGCAAGAAGATCAAGCGCGCAGACGAGTTCGAGACGCTCGGACTTCAGATGATCCGCGATACAGGCGATCAGTACACGCTCGCAAAGGGACTTCAGCTGGTAGGCATGCATTATCAGGCCCGCGGCGAAGTATTTAAGAGCATAAAGGCATTGAAGGAAGCCTGCGAAGGCTTTGAAAATGTCGGCGATCACTGGCAGCTCAACAATGCTGACATTTACCTCGCACACTCCTACCAGATGGCGGGACAGTACGAGAAGGCCCTTGCACTGTGCCGTGACTGCGAAGGCACTTCGATCCGCCTGAACGACATGTTCTCATTGTCCATGGCGTATACATACATGATGGCCTGCTTCATCGAGTCCGGCGATTACGCCGAGGCGAATTCCGCAGCGATGAGGTGCGAGGCTGTGGTAGAGCGCCTGACGCTCAACTACCCCACCGTATCTTTCTTATTCGAGCTCGGACGCTTAAAACTCGAAGAAGGCAAATACGCCGACGCCATCACCCACCTCACCAGGGCAAAGGAAATTATCGACAAGAACGGTCTTTCCGGAAGATACAGGGAATCGGTTTACGCTTACCTTGCGATCGCTCTGGTAAAGAAGCTTGACCGCGACCGCAACAACCTTACGGTCACCGAGATACAGAATCAGGAAGTCGCTATCTCGAACCTCTGCGACAAGATCAAAAAGCGCGGCAGACGCGCCAGCACCTCGATCGTTGCCGCCCGTGCCGAAGCCATGCTCGGCATACTCACCGGCCATTACAAGACCTGTGAGCACGCTTACCGTCAGGGAAATATCCTCACATCCTCGAACCAGTATTATTACGAGAATGCGATGATCAATTTCGAATACAGCCAGTACCTGCTCTCGAAGCATAAGCTTATCGAGGCGAGATTCTTTGTATTCGAAGCATACATGATCTTCTCTCACATTTCCTCGAACGTTCACATGAAGGACTGTGAAAAGATCATCTCGGAGCGTTACCAGGAGGCATTCAGCAGCAGTCCTCTGCTCATGAGCATCATGGAGCGCCACAACAGACTGAACGCCGACCGAAGGATCAATACACTGCTCCGTCTGGGTGCGGTGCTCACATCCACACTGAACGACGTTGACCTTCAGCGTCAGATCCTTCAGGAAGCCGTTGAGCTCGTAGGCGCGGAACGAGGAATCCTGTTCCTGTACCCCGAGACCGGCGAGAAGAAGCTCTACGTTGCATCGGTTTACAACCTCGGAAGCTTCGACAGCAATACTTACGACTGGATGCTCGAGGAAGTTGAGCGCAGCCAGAAGCCCATCGTTATCAACGATGTGCAGTCGGAGGAATTCAGAAAGCATTATCCTGTCATGGCCCGTTACGGCATCAAATCCGTAATGGCCATGCCCATGATCCTCAGAGGCGACCTGTTCGGCGTTATCTATCTGGACAGCCGTCTTGTACGCCAGATATTCTCGGATGAGTATGTTGAGGCTCTCGACTTCATCGCGAAGCAGGGTGCATCGCCCATTCAGAACGCGCGTCTGTACCAGCGTGCGATCACGGACGGACTTACCGGTATATTCGGCCGTTCATATCTGGACAATAAGGTTAACGACCTGACCGGCAAGGAGAATTCGAACCTTGCAGCCATCATGATAGACGTAGATAACTTCAAGCGCTGCAACGATACCTACGGACATCCCTTCGGCGACAAGGTACTCCGTACCATCGCGGGTATCATGAAGCGGGTTGTGGGCGAAGCCGGCATCGTATGCCGTTACGGCGGCGAGGAATTCGTTGCACTGCTCTACTCGAACAATGAGACCGCAGCCACCGCAATCGCCGAGAAGATCCGCACGAGCGTTGAGCGCACCGGTATCGCATACACGAACACCGAGTCGGTCAATGTCACGATAAGCCTTGGCGTATCGCTCTGGGATCACTCGATGGAGAAACTCGATCTGATCGAGCACGCGGACCAGGCTGTATACTACTCCAAGACTCACGGAAAGAACCAGTACACGCTCTGGACGCCCGATATGGTGGCAGAGAAGTAAAAAAAGAAAGCAAACAAAAAAGAGGTGCAGACGCACCTCTTTTTCATGCAGACAAAGGGGACGGTTCTTCTGTCCTGACGAAACGTCGGACAGAAGAACCGTCCCCTTGTCTGTTTATCACTCGGTATATCCGCACTCACGGAGTCTCTGAGGTATGTACTCCTTCAGAGTGGAGTTCGGGCAAACCTCGATCATCATCTTGTAATACTCGATGGCCTTGTCGAACTGTGACAGAGCCTGGTAGGACTTTCCGAGATAATACATGGCCGCGTCGTTCTCGCCGTTAAACGCTACGGCGGCTTCGAGCATGCCTGCGGCGCCTTCGTAATCTCCGCTGTCGTACAGGGCCTTGCCGGCCTTGTAGATCTTCCTGGCTGCGGTCGGATAGATATCCTTCCTCATATCCTCGAGCATCGAGAGCGCGTATTCGCTGTCGATCCCGGAATCATCCACGGTCCAGAGATCGAGTGCGAGCTTCTCGAGTTGGTCATCGCTGTACTCTGTGGACTTGAGGAACTTGTACTCCTTATATACGTCAAAGAACGCCCTGTAGCCCTCGGTTCCGACCTCTACCGTGACAGGCGTGGTGTCGATGCCGTCTATCGTAGCCTGAAGGTCATTTACCTGTCTTTCGAGCGCCGCTATGGTCTTCTGCTGCTGCGCGATCTCCGCGCTCTTTGCGGACAGCTCTGCGCTGTAATCGACCTTCTGCGACTCGTACTCTTCTTTGATATTCGACTTGATCGTCGGAACGATCAGATAGTAAACTACCGCGATACCTATCAGCACACCGAGAAGGAGGTTCACGAATACCATGACGTTCGGCTTCTCCTCGCGGTAAGAATTGACCACCGCGATGCCTCTTCCGGCGTCTTTAACGTTCTCCTTGGCGTCAGCCTCACGGAGTCTCGGATTATCCTCGCCCGTCTCACGTGCGATCTCACCGAGATACCTGAGCGTGGTCGTATTGCCGACGTCGATCTTTATCGCGCGGTCAAGAAATTTCTTGGCCTGATCGTACTGCTCGCTCTTGATCAGGAGCAGGCCGAGCAGCTGCAGCGCGCGAAGGAAATTCGGATGCAGGCTCACTACCTTCTTCAGCTGAAGGATCGCCAGATCGTCGTTCTGCTCCTTCGCCGCATCAAGCGCGATATTATACTTTTTGATGGCCTGATTGATATTCTCAAGCTCGTTCTGGTTATCCTGGACTTTCTCGAGCAGATCCTCCGCCTCATTGGCATCGGGCGAAAAGCTCTTGCTGATGACCCACTCGGAAAGCGCCGAAACGGTCTCACCCATCTCGTAATATACCAGTCCGAGCAGATTACGCGCCTCGATGTTTCTCTTATTCATTTCGAGACTCTTCTGCAGATCCTGCGCGGCTCCGGTCAGGTTGCGCACCTTGGCCTTCTCGAGTCCGCTGTTGTAATATCTGTTAGAGAGTCTGATTATCTTCCTGTAAATGGAGATATCGGTACCGCAGACTTCGCAGTACTGACGTCTGGCAGGTACAGGATTGCCGCATCTGGGACAATTCATCTGTGTACTCCCTTAATTCTACTGATTGTCGTTTTTACCCGATGTTCCGTTGATGATCGTGTCGATAACATCGGACAGATCGGTCATGTCGTTATTGTAAATGGATTCCTCCGCCTGATCGATGTCAAGGCTGGGCTGGAATCTTGCAACTTCTTCTTCAAAATTGATCATATCAAATACCTCTTAATAAGCTCTGCCCCAGTAAACGAGCGCCTTTGCGGGCTTGCCGCAGCAGATGCACTTATCCGAAAGCTTCTCCTGCGCGAAAGGCATGCAGCGTGAAGTAGCGCCGGTGTCCTCTTTGATCTTGTCCTCGCAGGCGCGGTCGCCGCACCACATGGCGCGTACGAAACCGGGCTTGTTGTTGATGGTCTCGCAGAACTCGCCGTACTCTGTCGCATCGTAAGTATGTGAATCACGGTGAGCCCTTGCGGTCTCGAGCATATTCTTCTGGATATCGTCCAGGATGCGGGGGATCTCGGTCTCGATCGCATCGATGGCAACGGTCAGCTTCTCATGGGTATCACGGCGTACAACAACGCATGTGCCTGCCTCGATATCCTTCGGACCGCACTCGATACGTACGGGGAAGCCTCTCATCTCCTGCTCGGAGAACTTGAATCCGGGACGCTTGTCGGTATCGTCAACCTTTACGCGGATGCCGGCCTTGACAAGTCTGTCCTTAAGCTCCGCAGCCTTCTCCAGAACGCCTTCCTTGTTCTGCATGATGGGCACGATAACGGCCTGAACGGGAGCAACTCTCGGAGGAAGCTTAAGTCCCGAATCATCGCCGTGAACCATGATGATCGCGCCGATCAGACGTGTGGTCATGCCCCATGAAGTCTGATGAACGTACTGAAGCTTATTCTCTTTATCGGTGTACTGAATGCCGAACGCCTTCGCGAAGCCGTCGCCGAAGTTATGGCTCGTGCCGGACTGAAGCGCTTTGCCGTCGTGCATGAGAGCTTCGATCGTGTAGGTAGCCTCAGCGCCCGCGAACTTCTCCTTATCGGTCTTGCGTCCTCTTACAACGGGGATAGCCAGAACCTGCTCGCAGAAATCCGCATAGAGGTTCAGCATCTGCTCTGTGCGCTCCTGAGCTTCCTCAGCTGTGGCGTGGGCGGTGTGGCCCTCCTGCCATAAGAACTCACGCGAACGCAGGAAAGGACGTGTGGTCTTCTCCCAGCGGACTACGCTGCACCACTGGTTGTAAACCTTGGGCAGGTCGCGGTACGACTGGATGATATTCTTGTAAAAATCACAGAAAAGCGTCTCCGATGTGGGACGTACGCAAAGTCTCTCCTCAAGGGGCTCAAGTCCGCCATACGTAACCCATGCAACCTCGGGAGCAAAGCCCTCTACATGGTCCTTTTCCTTTTCGAGCAGCGACTCGGGAATGAACATGGGCATGTAAACATTCTCAACGCCCGTCTCTTTGAACATCGCGTCAAGCTGCTTCTGGATCAGTTCCCAGATCGCGTATCCCGCGGGCTTGATGATCATGCAGCCCTTTACGCTCGAATAATCCATGAGCTCCGCTTTGCTGACTATATCTGTATACCATTGGGCAAAATCCTCGCTCATCGAGGTGATCTGCTCAACCTGTTTTTTCTCGTCTGCCATTGTGTTTGCCTCATTTCTAGAATTGTAATCATAGTTATTCTATCACAATATCAGACAACGTCAAGGAGAAACGCTTGTTTTATGCGGGTTTGGGGCAAATAAAAACGGTGACGGGCACCATTTTGGTGCCTGTCACCGTCTATCGTATCAAAGGTATTTCTTCAGGGTCTCAACTCTGTCCAGCTTCTCCCAGGGCAGATCGAGATCGGTGCGTCCGAAGTGTCCGTAGGATGCGGTCTGCTTGTAGATCGGACGGCGAAGGTCGAGCATCTTGATGATGCCTGCGGGACGCAGATCGAAGTTCTCGCGGATGATCTCGAGAAGCTTCGCGTCGGAAAGCTTGCCGGTTCCGAAGGTATCGATATTGATCGATGTGGGACGCGCAACGCCGATCGCGTAACTCAGCTGGATCTGGCACTTGTCGGCAAGGCCTGCGGCTACGATGTTCTTCGCAACATAGCGTGCCGCGTAGCATGCGGAACGGTCAACCTTTGTCGGATCCTTGCCCGAGAAAGCTCCGCCGCCGTGAGGCGCATATCCGCCGTAGGTGTCAACGATGATCTTTCGGCCGGTAAGACCCGAGTCACCGTTAGGTCCGCCGATAACGAAACGTCCTGTGGGATTGATATAGTACTTGGTATTCTCGTCGAGCATATTCTTGGGAAGAACGGGATCGAACACGTACTTCCTGATATCCTCGTGGATCTTCTCCTGAGTCACATCGGGATCGTGCTGTGTCGAAAGAACGACTGCCTCGATGCGTGCGGGCTTGCCCTCCTCGTCGTACTCGATAGTAACCTGTGACTTTCCGTCGGGACGAAGGTATTTTAATGTGCCGTTCTTGCGGACCTCGGCAAGCTTTCTTGTAAGCTTGTGTGCCAGCGAGATCGGGTAAGGCATATACTCTTCCGTCTCGTTCGACGCATAGCCGAACATCATGCCCTGGTCGCCCGCGCCGACATTGTCGGGATCTGCCTCGGCGCACTTTGACTTAAGCGCGTTCTCGGCGTCCACGCTGCCCGCGTCGGTAATATCAATGTCCGACGCAGCCTTCTGCTCGGCCGATACGTTAACGCCCATCGCGATATCGCTCGACTGCTCGTCAAGCGCCACCATAACGCCGCAGGTATCAGCGTCGAAACCGTATTTCGCGCGGTCGTAACCGATCTCGCGCACGGTATCGCGCACAATCTTCTGAATGTCAACATAGCCCTTTGTCGTAATCTCGCCCATTACAAGCACAAGACCTGTAGTACAGCAGGTCTCGCAAGCCACACGGCTCATGGGATCCTGCGCAAGCATCGCGTCAAGCACTGCGTCCGAGATCTGGTCGCAGACTTTGTCGGGATGCCCTTCCGTCACCGATTCTGATGTAAATAATCTTCTCTCCATAACTGCTCCTTTCGCTTCGCTCTCTTATCTCAAAAATAAAGGTCCGCTCGAAAACAAGCGGACCCGAATAGACAAGTATTCAAATCCTCTTATTGTTCGATCGCTCGCTCAACTTGGCACCTTCCGCGATACATCACCGCGGGGTTGTCGTGACTTCACTGAGTTTTTCCTCTCCGTCACTCTTAATAAGAGAAATTCACTATGATTACAATACTCCGAATGCCTGTGCTTGTCAAGAAGAACGCCTCTGTTTTTTCTCGTTCTTTTCGACATACATGGCCTTATCCGCCTCTTCGATGGCGATATTGAGCTGCAGGCGCGCGTCGGGCCTTGACACGGCATAGCCGAAGCTCATCCCGATGTCATACGGCAGGCGCTGACGCTCCACAGCCTGCGCGAGACGGGAGTTGACCGATTCCTTCAGGCCGGTCAGATACCCCTCATCCGTGTGGTGCGAGAGGATCAGGAACTCATCTCCTCCATATCTGGATATAAAATCTTCGTTATCGGCCGATTCGATGACCGCGTCGGCCAGGTTGCAGATCGCGTTGTTTCCCGCGAGATGTCCGAAAGTATCGTTTATCGATTTGAGACCGTCCATATCGATCATTACGACCGAAAAGCTCCCGCTCTCCTCAAAACCGGGCGCGAACCTGCTGAGCCCGTGGCGGTTGTACAGATTCGTCATCTGGTCGTGCATATGCAGCTCCTCGAGCGCTTTCAGGTTGCTGCGCAGGATCATCTGCCTGTGGAGATTCGCGATATTGTTTCCGAGGCTCTCATGGCATATGCGGTAATTATATACATTGACCGGCATATAATCATTGTGGATGACCATATAGCCGAAATCCCTGTTCCTGTAGTGGATCGGATAAAATATGAGTATGTCTCCGGCATGAGCCTCCACGGGGATTATATCCCCGATCGGGAATGTGGTCTCGCCCGAGAAAACGTCTCCGCCGGTGCTCCTGCCGGCAATGACTCTCATGACCGGATCGTACGGCGCATCCGCGTCGGTCTTGGTATCCGCCCTGTCGCTCATGATGTAGTCGATGTCGCTCTCGTTCAGGCAGCAGTAATAAGAGGCGATCCCGAGCCCCTTCATCATGCCGTCTATGCCGCTGCTTAGCTGCCCGATCGTCTCCACCTGCTCGAGTATGTCGCTCAGGTACATCGCGCTCTTTATCTGGCTGGCCGCCTCTACCTTATTGAATATCAGGTTCTGATATATGCCGGCGCTCCCGTCGTTATCCCCGTCACATGCGTCACAGCCGCAGCTTCTGCGGAAGACGGTCCTGCCCTTATATATAGTCGCCTCCGAAACCTGCTCGCCGTTCATCAGCCGTTTCAGCACATCGCACGCAAGCACCGCCGCATCCTTATCCCTGCGGTCGATGCCCGTTACCGACGGCCTGAATACCATACTGTTGCTGCTGTAATTAAACGAGCAGACCTTTATATCGTCGGGGACTCTGATCCCCCTGCTCTCGAGCTCCATGGTCAGTCCCAGGGAGCATACGTCATGCACGCAGATCACGGCATCGGCGTCGCGCATAACGCCGCGTCTGTCATATTTATCGTATATCTGTCTGCCTATCTGGATACCCACCAGACTGTCCAATATCCTTCTCTCATCAACAGGGATGCCGTGCTTTTCCAGCACATCGCGGTATGTCGCGCGGGCGCTGTCGGAAATGCGTCTGTTGCCCTCGTTCAGGACCAGATTGATATTCCTGCAGCCGTGCCTGATCACCAGATGCTCGAGCAGCTCGTACGCGGCATCCTGTGAATCGAGATGCACTGCGGGCACTCCGGGCACATCTATATTGATCGTAACGACAGGCACGCCCCGCCTGATAAGCTTGCCCGCTATCTCTCCGGCCAGACCGTTGCTGCCGAGATTCGCCTCTATAATGCAGCCGTCCAGCTCCATATGATCGATCAGGCTGTAGTTCGCAGCCTCGCCGTGACGGTATTCTTTTTCTTCTCCGTTGATGAAAACACCGTAATTGGTGAGCACGTAAAATATGTAGTCTCCGCGCCTTTTCAGCTCCGAATGGACCGACGTGATTATATTGCGGTGCCTCTCGTTATTCGATGCGCAGATGACCAGTGCTATCTTTTTGGGCTTTTTTTCTTCATCTTTGCTCATAGAATGCTTCCTCATCAGGAACTCTGTTTCAAAAGAACATTCCGACAGTCAGATTCGCGGATCGCTTCATTCTCCGCTTTTTATATACAGGCTCTCCTCCGAACCGGTATGGAATCGGACCTCTTCGGACGAGCCGTCTGCCTTGACCAGCACCGCCGTCAAAATGTCGTCATTGTAAAATCCCGTGTCGTACGAAAGGCTCTCGATCCATCCGTCGCGGCAGAAGAAGCCCGCGGTGGTCACGATACGGTCATCCGGATCTGCATTCCTGTCGGCGTCGTAGCTTACGGTAAGCAGCTCACGGTCGTTGATCTTTACGGTCAAAATGCCGTCGTCAAAATACAGAACAACATCGGCCAGACATCCTTCACCGACATAATCCTCGCCGTTAAGCGCAGAAGTCCAATAATAAGGTTCTTCCCTGGCCTCGCCGATACCGGAAGATGAGCTCTCCTTGCCGGGCATGGGCTTTGTGGCATTTTCCTGCCAGGTATCCGCACGCTTCGCAGCAGAAGCGGGAGCATTGACCGTGCATCCCTCGGGGAAGCTCGGATGCTTCTCCTCCGGTCCGTAATAATCTGCTATCGTGCCTGTAAATACAGCATTCTTAAGCCCTTCGCACTTCTGGAAGGCTCTCGGTCCGACACTGCTGATTCCGTTTCCGAAGGTAACCTTGGTCAATCCTGCGCATCCGTTAAACGCGCCGTCTCCCACATAAGCCAGACCGTCGGGGAACACAAGCTCTCCTGCCAGTCCTTCGCAGGTTGAGAATGCGCTGTCCTTGATATGCGTAAGAGTCTCGGGGAATCCCGCTATCGAATTAAAGCTCTTGCACGCCGAAAAAGCAGACTGTCCGATCGAGATAAGCTTCGAAGGAAGCTTCAGTTCTCCGGTAAACGCGGTTCCTGCGAAAGCCTGGTCGCCGATAACCAACAGCGATTCGGGCAGAACAAGTTCACCTGTAAGGCTCTTGCAGCCCCGGAATGTTCCGGAACAGATATAGTCAATACCTGCAGGAAGTTTTAAAGATGTAAGGCTCTCATCGCCTTCAAACGCATTGTTCTCGATGCGTTTAAGACTGTCGGGAAGCGCAAGGGCACCTTTAAGCCTTCTGCAGTACGATATTCCGCCGTTGCCGATATGCTCAAGTCCGTCGGGCAGAGTCAGCGTTCCGTCGAAACCGCAGCCGCAGAACGCGTGGAAACCGATATCCTTAACGCCTTCGGGGATCACAAGATCTCCCGTAAGATTCTCGCAATAGTTAAAGCAGGAATACTCGATCTTTTCGAGGCCTGCGGGGAGTTTTAATTTCCCGTCAAAGCCGCATTCGCTGAAAGTCCAGTCTCCCATGAAAGTCACGGAATCGGGAATGATGAGGTCGCCCTTAAGCTTCTTTGCCCTGACAAAAGCGCATCTTCCGATCGTAGTGAGACCTTCGGGCAGTTCAAGCGTGCCTTCCGCATTCTCAAAATCCGCGAAAGCTTCCGGTCCGATCTCCTTCAGCGATTTCGACAGCTTAATGCCGGTAAAGCCCTTGCAGCGCGTGAACGCATAGCCGCCGACCGTCTCGACCGAATCCGGGATAGTCAGAACGCCGGTCAGGCCCTCGCAGGCGTAAAACGCGAACTCACCGATAGTCTTTAAGGTACTCGGAAGCACAAGTTCGCCGGTCAGCCTCTGGTTCGAATAAAACGCATTGTTCGCGATAGACGTAATGCCCTCGCCGATGACCAGCTTTTTGATCGTATAGTCGGACCACATGAACTTCTCCGCCGCCATCTCGCCGGTACCGGTAAATGTCAGTGTCTTGCTCGACTTATCATAGGTCCAGGTAATATTGTCGCCGCAGGTACCCGAGGCCGCACCTTTGCCGCCGCTCACCTTGCCGTTGTTTCCTTCCTTGTCCTTACCGCATCCAAACAAACCAAACAGCATAATAACCCCCAGCATAATAATCAGTATTCGTTTCATCCGGCATTACACCTTTCTTATGCACGAATTAATATTCGTATCTCAAAATTTATAGTATCACATATACATATTTCTTACATCCCTCTTATGTATGACCACACGATTCAAATTTCTAAAACACTATGTCTTGCTTTACTGAAAAAATTTCTGTAATGAAACAGCAATTGCCGCAT
>CAMZAI010000012.1 GCA_947304065.1 uncultured Clostridia bacterium
AACGGCGCTTATGTAGCAACAAAGACCGATTCCGGCATCGACATCGACTTCAACGATCCCAAGGTTGTTGAAGGTCTTACCGGACTTCAGAATTTCACCCAGAATGTTAAGTTCCGTGACGCAATCGACTGGTCAAAGGAAGGCTGGGATTCCTTCATTAAGGATTTCCGTGACGGCAAGTACATGATGTGCCTTGAGGAGTTCTGGATCTCGTACGCTTACCTGAACAAGGAAGACGGCGGAATGACAGATGACTGGGGCTGGGTACCTTTCCCCAAGGGACCTTCGGCAACAGACTGGTCCTGCTACGGCAAGGAGAACGGCGCACGCTTCATTCTTAACGGCGTTGAGGATCCCGATGCGGTTGCACAGGTTTACGATCTGATCACAGACCTTGCAGACAACAATGACGATTGGGACGATCTTATGGAAGATAAGCTCGAGAACTGGTGCCGTGACGCCAAGACTGCAGAGCTCGTTTCCTACATCTACAACAACAAGCTCGCAGTTATCAACGGCGTACAGGGCTTCGGCGACCTGAACGGCGCTATCAACGAGATGATCTCCGCAGTTTCCAAGGGAGAGATGACTCCCCAGACCGCTCTTGAGACCTATCAGTCTTCGATCACAGCGGCTATGAACGATATCGCAAACCACGACTACAATGCCGACATGCTGGAATATAAGGTTGATGAGCCTGCCGAATAATTCCCGCACATAAGAATACATGGACAATGAGAAGAAAATAACGATCTACGACATTGCCAAAGAGGCCGGGGTATCTGCTTCGCAGGTATCCCGGGCCATCTCGGGCAAAGGATACGTATCTGAGGAAAACAGGGCCAGGATCAACGAGCTGGTCGAGAAGTACAATTACAGGCCGAACGCCGTTGCGCGCAACCTTCAGAAGGGTGAGAGCAATACGGTGGGCTTTCTTATCCCCCATGTTTATCAGGAGTATTTCCCGCTCGTGTATTCGGTATTCGAGCGAGAGATGACCGCGAGGGGCTATGTGACCATCGTGTTCAACGGCAAAAGTACGCCCGAAGACGAGATCAGGAACCTTAATCTGCTCGAAGAGCTTCGTGTGGACGCGGTCGTGATCATCGGAGGAAGCCTGGACTTTGCAGACTGGAACGAAAGAGACAATTATGTCCGGACCATCAAGGATCTGAGCAGAAAGATCCCCTGTATCCTCGGCAATGAGAGAGCCGGATCGCTCTCGTGCTCCGGAGTCTATGTAAATATAGACAAAGGCGCGGAGGAGCTGGTCCGCCATCTTGCGGAAAAGGGACACAAGAGCATGGGCATCCTCGGAGGCTTCAGGTCGGTTCATCCGTCCTTCCGCCTTCAGGAAAGCCTGAAAAAGTTTGGAAAGCAGTACGGACTTGAGTTCCGTCCCGAATGGCAGGTATTCTCGTCATACAATTCCCTCGACGGAGCAGAAGCGATGCGCGAGCTGCTGAAGCAGAAGGAACTTCCCACAGCCGTCTGCTGCATCAACGACGAGATCGCTGTCGGCGCTATGGGAGTTGCGCTGGACAGAGGGATGAGAGTGCCCGAGGATATTGCGTTTACCGGATTTGACGGAGTAGACTTAAGCCGTCAGTTCCGTCCGCAGGTCACCACCATCCAGATGGATTTTGAGACCATGGGCAGGAAGCTTGCGGAACTCGCCTACAACAGCATTAAGGGCGAGCGGCAGGTCACCGACGTTGTGGTCGATCCGTGGGTGGAGATCAGGCAGAGTACAAACGGATAACAAACTTTTTAACGAATAAACCCTATAAACTTGAAAAAGGCGGTCATCGTAAGGATGATCGCCTTTTTTGTGCGATAAGCGAATGCCCTCGGCAGCAAGCTCGCTTGCTGGACGAGGGCTGAGTGAACGGTCATTGAGCGGACTTCGTACGCGAGATGACCCGTCGAATCGAGTAGGAGTCAGCCTACTCGATCATGAGATAATATTGTCTGCCGTGAAATATCAGAAATCGCAGGACTTGGGTGTTCTGGGATAAGGGATGACGTCGCGGATGTTCTCAACGCCTGTGAGGTACATGATCAGGCGCTCAAAGCCCATACCGAAGCCGGAGTGGATGCAGCCGCCGTATCTTCTGGTGTCGAGATACCAGTCGATACCCTCTTTGTCTACGCCCATCTCGTCCATACGCTTCAAGAGTACGTCGAGATTCTCCTCTCTCTGGCTGCCGCCCATCAGCTCGCCCGCCTGGGGAACGAGCAGGTCAACTGCAGCTACGGTAGCGTTGTCGGGGTTGACCTTCATGTAGTAAGCCTTGATATCCTTGGGCCAGTCTGTTACGAAAACGGGGCCGTGGAAATATTCAACGATGTACTTCTCGTGCTCCTTCGCGATATCCTCACCGTAGTCGGGTTGGAACTCCCACTTAACGTCGGCCTTCTTTAAGATGTCGATGACATCGTGATGGGAGATGCGTGTAAACTTCGCGTTGATGATGCCGTTCAGCTTATCCTTTAAGCCGTTGGAAACGAACTTGTCGCAGAAGTCGATCTCTTCGGGACATCTCTCCATAACGTACTTAACGACGAATTTGAGCATATCCTCTTCGATGTCCATGAGGCCCTGCAGGTCGCAGAAAGCCATCTCGGGCTCGATCATCCAGAACTCGTTCGCATGGGTCTGGGTGTTGGAGTTCTCTGTTCTGAAGGTGGGGCCGAAGGTGTAGATATCGCCGAAAGCCATCGCAAAGGTCTCACCCTGGAGCTGGCCGGAACCGGTGATGAACGACTGCTTGCCGAAGAGGTCCTTGGAGAAATCAACCTTTCCCTCGGGAGTCATGGGCAGATCGTTCATGTTCAGCGTGGTGATCTTGAACATCTGATCGGAGCCCTCGCAGTCCGCGCCGGTGATCAGGGGGGTATGAACATATACATAGCCTCTGTCCTGGAAATATGTGTGGATAGCCATAGCGGCTACCGAACGTACCCTGAATACTGCCGAGAAAAGGTTCGTCCTGGGGCGGAGATGCGCAACGGTACGGAGATACTCTCTCGTATGGCGCTTGGGCTGGATCGGGTAATTCTCGGGGCAGTCGCCGAGTAAAGTTACCTTTGAAGCTTTCAGCTCAAAAGCCTGCTTGTTCTCGGGAGTGAGCACGAGTGTGCCGGTCACCTCTACGCTTGAGCCTACTCTGATCCTGGAGATATCCTCAAAATTGCTGAGCTCTTTCTCGTATACTACCTGAAGATTATCGAAAAATGATCCGTCGTTTACGGTAAGGAATCCAAACTGTGCCTGCGAGCGGTTTGTACGTACCCAGGCGCATACGGTCACTTCTTTGGATGCATATTCGGATGTGTTTCTGAACAGCTGTTTAATTCTTGTTCTCATCATAGTCCTCCGTTTGTTTTATACATATCAACTATAATAGCAAGTTTTTCCCGAATTTCAAACATTTTTTCCTTTTTTTTGGTGCAATGCGCGCTATAATGAAGATGAAGTATCGTATATTTTCATTGCGGAAAGCAGGACAGGGGTTTTATGCGTATTTCGTTCAAAAAGATCGTCAGGGCCGCAGCACTTGGGCTGCTGGCAATTATGACAGTTTCATCGGCAGCTCCGGCGTACGGCGTATCGGCGGCGGATACGGGTACCGCCGTGTCTGCGGGCAGCGAAGATGATATCAAGCGCAACGGCGGAGGCTATGCGGTCACCGGGCAGGTAGAGGGCACCGGATACGCCGCCTTTCTTTACGATTCCAAGAACGGGCTTCCCACCTCGGATGCAAATGCCATTTACTGCGCCAGAAACGGCTTTATTTGGATCGGAAGCTATTGCGGCCTTATTGTATACGACGGAACCACATTCGGCCGTATGGAGTCTTCTACGGGCATTACAAACGCAAACGCCATCTATGAGGACAGTCTGGACCGCCTCTGGGTCGGCACGAACGACAACGGCCTTATCCTTATGGACAATGACGGCCGCTATCTGCGTTACGACGATGCGGACGGACTGACCTCTCTTTCGATCAGATCCATTACCGGCGACAACGACGGCTATGTCTACATCGGTACCACCACCGGCATCTGCTACGTGGACACCGAACTGAAGCTACATAAGCTCGACGCCGATCTGGTCAACAACGAATATATAACAAGACTCGTGTTCGACGGCGCGGACACCGTCTACGGCACGACGAGAGCCGGCGCGGTATTTGCGATCCGCGACCATAAATGCATAGGCTATTACAACGGCGACGATCTCGGAATAGGCGAGATCACCACGGTCTATCCCGATCCGCAAAACGCGGAGCATGTCTATCTCGGAACAAAGCACGGCTATGCCGCGCTCGGCGATTTTTCCGATAATTTCAGGAATCTCCAAAAGATCTATATTGCGGATCCCGACGATATCACACACGGAGTGAACAACTCCATTACCTGGATCACATACGCCGCGGAGAGGATGTGGTTCCTGACCAAGAGCATGATCGGCTACATTGACACGGACGGCATTTACAAAGTAGTGGACGATCTTCCGATGACGAGCTCGATCGGCTCGATGATAGAGGACTTCGAGGGCAATCTCTGGTTTACCTCGGACCGTCAGGGAGTCATGAAGATCGTTGCGAACAAGTTCACCGACATCTTCTATATCGCGGGGCTGGAAAGCGCCGTAGTCAACGCCACCTGCAAATACAGGGGCGACCTTTATATCGGCACGGACAGCGGCCTTATCGTGCTTGACTCAAATAATAAAAAGGTCGAAAGCCCGCTCGCCGATTACCTTGACAATACGAGGATCAGATGCCTGATGGAGGATCCAGAGGGGAATCTCTGGGTATCGACCTATACGAACGGGCACGGTCTGGTCTGCTACACGCGTGACGGCGATATCGAGAGCTTCAGCGAGGAAAACGGCATGCCGAGCAACGAATTCCGCTGCACGGTCATGGCGTCCGACGGAAGGATACTCGCGGCATCGAACGGAGGACTCGTGATACTCAAAGACCGCGCGATCGAGCGCGTGATCGATGACAATACCGGACTTACCAACACTGTCATCCTGACCATCTGCGAGGGCGACAACGGCAAGCTTTATCTCGGAACCGACGGCGACGGCATATATGTGATCGACGGCAATAAGATCACGAAGAAAGGACGCAAGGAGGGTCTTTCCAGTGAGGTGGTAATGCGCATTACAAAGGACGTGACGCGCGGCATATACTGGATCGTGACTTCCAACTCCATCGAGTACATGAAGGACGGCGTGATCACGACGGTTTCGCAGTTCCCTTATTCCAACAACTACGAGATCAAGTTCGACGCGAGCGGAAACGCGTGGGTGCTTGCCTCGAACGGCATCTATGTCGCCGACACCGAAGACCTGCTCTCCGGAGAGCCTTTTGAGTACAGTTTTTACAATACTTCAAACGGACTCCCTTCGGTAGCCACAGGCAACAGCTACAGCGCGCTCGAACCCGACGGAACGCTTTATCTGGCGGGCAGGACGGGCGTCAGCTGCGTAAATATCGACAATTACTACGACAGCTCGGTCAATGTGAAGCTCATGATCCCTTACGTCGAGGCGGACGGCGAGTACTATTATCCCGGCAGCAACGGCAAGGTAACGATCCCCGCCGGCATTGACTCGATCACGATCTACGGCTACGCTGTGGCCTATTCGCTCAACGACCCGAAGATCAGATGCTACCTCGAGGGCTTCGGAGCGCCCGAGCTCATCGTGAGCAGGAGCGGGCTGACACCTCTCAGATACACGAACCTTTCGGGCGGTGATTATACCTACCGGATGTCTGTAGTGAGCAACGCCGGCGATAAGGAATACAACTTTATCGAGCTGCAGATCGTAAAGCAGAAGAGTTTCTGGGAAAAGATCGGAGTCAGGATCGCCGCGTCCCTTATCGGAGCCGGCGCGATCGCGCTGCTCGTATGGTTTATCCTGAGGGCCACCATCATCAGCAGGAACAATGATGAGCTGCGTCAGGCAAAGGACGAGGCGGACCGCGCGAATACCGCGAAGTCCCGCTTCCTTGCGAACATGTCGCATGAGATCCGCACGCCCATCAATACGATCATCGGTATGGACGAGATGATCCTGAGAGAGGATAGGACACTTCCGGTTGAAAAATATTCTACATCTGTAGTTAAATACGCGGGTTCGATCCGCAAGGCATCGGAAAGCCTGCTCGGCATCATCAACGATATCCTCGATCTGTCAAAGATCGAATCGGGCAGCATGAACCTCGTCGAGCGCGAGTACGACACATTTGAGCTGCTGAACGCGGTAGTCACGATGATCCGCGTGCGCGCGATCGAAAAGGACCTCGATTTCAGGCTCGACATCGATCCTGCGATCCCGTCGAGGCTGTTCGGCGACGACGGAAAGATCAAGCAGGTCATCCTGAACCTGCTCACCAACGCGGTTAAATACACGAAGGAAGGCTCGTTCACCCTCACGATGAAAAAGGAAAGTGATGAGAACGGAGTCTGCAGGATACATTACAGCGTAAGCGATACGGGCATCGGTATCCGCGAAGAGGACATGGAGAAGCTCTTCAAGCCCTTCGAGCGCGTCGACGAGCAGAAGAATGCGGGTATCCAGGGAACCGGTCTGGGACTCGACATCTCCAAGCAGTTTGTGGCCCTGATGGACGACGAGCTCCGCTGCGAGAGCGTCTACGGCGAAGGCTCAACCTTCTTCTTTACGCTTACCCAGAAGGTAGTGGATCCCGCGCCGATAGGCGATATCGAAGAAAGACTCGGCGAGGTCGAGACGGAGGATTACGTGCCGCTCTTTGCCGCGCCCGATGCGAAGGTGCTCGTGGTCGATGACAATGAGATGAACCTGATGGTAATCGAAGGACTGCTCGAGCAGACCAGAGTGCAGATCACGACCGCGATGAGCGGACGCGAATGCCTGGAGAAGCTCGAAGCGGAGGACTTTGACGTAGTCCTGCTTGACCATATGATGCCGGAGATGGACGGAATCGAGACCATGCACCGGATCACAGAGATGGGGAAGACAGTTCCGGTTGTCGCCCTTACCGCGAATGTCGCGGAGAACGGCGAGGAGTATTATATAAGCGAGGGCTTTACCGGGTATCTTGCAAAGCCCGTAGAGAGCAAGAAGCTCGAACAGAAACTTAAGGAACTGATCCCCGGAGAGAAGCAGCGCGAATGGGAGCTCTCCGACGGAGCGGTGGTAAAAGAGGCGAACGCCCAAAAGGAGGCCGCGGAAGCGGAAGCCGGAGACATCCTCGATCCGTTTGAGAGCGTGGAAGGGATCAATGTGCCCGACGGCGTGAAGTTCTGCGGATCGAAGGAATCCTTCGTAAAAGCTGTAGGCAATTTCAGGAATGCTTTGCCTGAGCGCGCGGCAGAGATAGAAGATGCATTTGACCGTGAGGACTGGGAATTCTATACGATCAAGGTCCATGCGCTCAAGAGTTCCGCAAGGATCATAGGAGCCGCGGAGCTTTCGAAGAAGGCCGAGGCCCTCGAGGAAGCAGGCAAGAACAACGACATTGATACGATAAAGCAGGATACCGCGGAGCTGCTCGGGCTGTACCGCAGCTACCTCGAAAGACTTCCGGGCGGGAAAGAGCCCGAAGAGGAAGAGCAGAAGCCGCCCGCGGATCCCGACACGATAGCGGATGCGCTTTCGGCGCTCGCCGAGATCGCGGAAGGCATGGATTACGACAGCGCGGAGATGGTGCTCGAAGAGATCGGAGGCTACAGTCTGTCCGAAGAGGATGCGGAATTGTTCAAAGAACTCGGAAAAAGACTGAAGCATCTCGACTGGGACGGAATGAGTGAATTGCTGGCAGAAAGAAGAAACTCATAGGATTGCAGATAAATAAACGGAGGATACCATGGAAAAGAGAGTAATGGTGATCGGTGAAAAAGAGAGCTTTCTTATAAGGACTTTGAGAAAGAAGCTCTCCGAAAGCGGTATCGAGTCTTTCTACTGCCCGCCGAATATCGATTCGATCGGAAAAAGGTGGGGAGAAAAGTGTGTTACGGCCTATTATCTGAATGATGACGAGCATGTTCCGAACGATGTCCTTCACTTCCTGAAGGAGCACCTTACCGAATCGGGAGAGCAGATCATATTTATCGGCGACAAGTCGGATATCGAACAGCTGAGAAAGCTCATGAATTCCACATTGATCCGCGAATGCTATCCGAGACCGCTCGACACCGACAAGATGATAAAGGATGTCGCAAAGCTCATGAAGACGGGCCCGACAGCCGCAGCCAAGAAGCGCGTCATGATAGTGGACGACGATACCGAATATCTGGCGCTGGTCCGCGACTGGCTAAAGGACCGCTATCAGGTCTTCATGGCCAATTCCGGAATGCAGGCGATCAAATTGCTCGGCACGAACAAAGTCGATCTGATCCTGCTCGATTTCCAGATGCCCATCACTTCGGGCCCGAAGGTACTCGAAATGATCCGCAGCGATTTCGAGACTGCGTCCATACCCGTATTCTTCCTGACCGGCCGCAACGACAAGGACAGCGTAATGCAGGTCGTAAACCTGAAGCCGGAAGGATATCTGCTCAAGACCATTGAGAAGCATGCCTTGTTGGCTAAGCTGGAACAGTTCTTCGCGCGATAACCAAGACAAGGGGACGGCTCTTCCGTCCTCTTTTTCTTGCCTTTTCTGCACGGGCGGCGACGAGTAAAACTTCCGGGGACACGTTCTCACTCCGATTCGGACGCAGCGGATACTAAGCGCCATCTCGCGTGTAACACGCTCGATGTACGCTCGCTCAGACCTCAGCTCGCGTTTCACGCTTCTGCCGCGGGTATATGCACCTGTTCAAGACTTTCAGTCTTGACAGCTGCATACAACCCGTGGCACAGGCTTTCGCCCGGCTGAGGTCCTTCGCTTCACGCGCAAGTACCGGCGTCCTCAACGGGTCCCGGAAGTTTTCTCTGCAGCGCCCGTGCGGCAGCATGCCGGTGAGGACAGAAGAACCGTCCCCTTGTCCTGCAGCCCCGGTGCGCTTAAGAGTGCAGGCGGCGGCTCGGGTGTGGCGTGATCTTAATATCGCTTCGGAGTCAAAAGCAAAGGGCTCGCAGCGGTAACTCCCGAAACGAATTGCATTTGTCCGACGGACCCGCGGTTTTAGCCGAGTCGAAATCGCCTCTTAGAGCAGCAAGGCGCGAAGCCGTTGCTGAGCGGCTTAACAGCTGCTCTTAGAGGAAGTTTGAAGAGGCGTTGCGGCAGCAATTCGTTCGGGGTTACCGCCGCGAGCCCTTATGTTTATCCTCGACCGCGATATTAAGATCGGGGCCGCCTGCACCAAAAAAGGCAAGAAAAAAGAGGACGGAAGAACCGTCCCCTTGTCTGAACTGTGTCTGAATGTATTATGCCGCCTGCTGCGCCGCAAGGATCTCTTTCGCTCTTTCGAGCGCTGCGTCGATGTGTGCGCAGAAGTTCTCTGTGCCGACCTTGGCGGTGAGGCCGTCTTTATCCATGACGTCGCGGGGCTGCTGGTTTACATGCGAGAAGATAACCGTTACGCCCTTCTCCTTACATGTATCAACGAGCGTCTCAAGCGACTGCATCGCGGTAGCGTCGATGGCCGGAACTCCGCGCATACGGATGATCAGGACCTTTGTGAAATCCTTTACGGAGATCTGCGAAACCAGACCTGCCACGCCGAAGAACATCGGACCGGTGATCTCGTAAACGCGTACCTCGTGGGGAACCTCGCGAAGCTCGATGCCCGCGGGATCGTTCTCGCTCTCGTCGAGAGCGTATTTCCAGCCGTGTATGCTCGCTTCTTCGCTCATGCGCTTCATGAAGAGCACGCATGCTGCGATCATGCCGACCGCGATCGCTACGACCAGATCGAATACTACGGTAAGTACAAATGTGAGCACGAGTACCAGGATATCGCTGGCAGGTGCCTTTTTGCAGAGATTTACGAAATTGCGCCAGCCGCACATATTATAGGCAACGATGAACAGGATCGCCGCGATGGTGGGCATAGGAATGAAGGCTGCGTAAGGCATCAGGACAACCAGGACGATGCAGAGCACTACAGCGTGAACCATGCCGGCGATGGGCGTGCGTCCGCCGTTCTTAACATTCGCCGCGGTACGTGCGATAGCGCCTGTAGCGGGGATACCTCCGAAGAGCGCCGAACCGATGTTGCCTATACCCTGAGCCACAAGCTCCATGTTCGAGCGGTGCTTCGAGTTGATCATTGAATCGGCTACGACCGCCGAGAGCAGTGATTCGATAGCAGCAAGGATCGCGATTGTGAAGCCGTTGCCGAGCTCACTGCGGATAGTTGCAAGGCTGAACGCCGGCAGGTGAAGCTTCGGGAGCGAATTGCTGATGGTGTACAGGTCGCCGATGGTGTTTACCTTCATGTTCAGAAGCTTTACCATGAAGATCCCGACGAATACCGCGATCAGCGAGCCGGGGATCTTTTTGCTGATATAGGGCCAGACGATCAGTACGAGCAGGCTTACCGCACCTACGATCAGAGCCTGATAATTAAAGGTTCCGATGTTTGAGACAATGGCCTTAACTTTGTCAGCGGTTTCGATCGTAACGGTTCCCGCGGGGAACGAAAGACCGAGGAAATCTTTGATCTGGCCGATCAGGATGGTTACCGCGATGCCGGCGGTGAAGCCGGTAGTGATCGTGTAAGGGATGAACTTGATCAGCGAACCGAGGCGGAACAGACCCATGAGGATCAGGATCACGCCTGCGATGATCGTAGCGACGATCAGTCCGTCCATTCCGTCGGTGGCCACGATGCCTGCCACGATGGTCGCGAATGCGGCTGTAGGGCCGGCGATCTGAACACGGCTGCCTCCGAAGAAAGAGATCAGGAAGCCTGCGACTATCGCGGTGTAGATACCCTGCTCGGGTTCAACGCCCGATGCGAGCGCCAGCGCGATAGAAAGCGGGAGAGCGATGATCGCAACGATGATTCCGGCGATCACGTCCTTTCCGAACTGTGACCAGGTGTAGGTCTTCATTACCGAAAAAAGCTTCGGTTTAATCTTCTCCTGCGTATTTTTCATATGCTTCCTCCTCTTTATTTTAGAAAGGTAAACAAAATCGATCAGTCACGTTTGATATCAAGCTTTGCGGTCACACGCACACGGTTGAGAACCGTAACGAGTATGGGACCGAATACATAGCAGGAGATCATTTCACCTGCGAATACCGAGAACGCCAGAAGCCCGAGAACGCCGAGAGTGGTAGTCTGCGAACCGAATTCGGTGACGCCGTAGCCGTAGTAGAGAACGAACGGGATGATCAGTGCGTTCACGATAACGGTCGGGATCGGGATCAGAAGGCTGTGCTTTATCTGAAGTACGGAGCCGTGCTTTGCGCGGATGCGGTTTGCGATCGGCAGTGTGAGCAATGCAGCGATGAGCGTCGCGAGCGAGCCGAATATCATATCGATCACATGTCCGCCGAGAATGTTGGTGATGAGGCATCCGATGAATACTCCGAATACTCCTGCGGGAGTGTAGAAGATCGTCATGCAAAGGGCCTCGGCCACACGGCACTGGATCTCAAGGTAAGAAAACTGATAGGTGAGGAGCGAAAGCACCACGTAGATCGCGGCAATGATCGCTGCCTGGGTTAGAAAAGCTGCTGTTTTTTTCTCTTTCATTTTTATTCTCCTAGTTTTGTTTTGAGTGAGGATGGTTACGAACTCACTTGTTTCTTAGCAACTGATGCATTGTAGCACCGGCCCGAAAGAATTGCAAGCATTATTTTCGGCCGCGCTTTTCCGATTGACCAAAGTAAGGTAGCGTTGTAAAATGATTACGTCACAGCGCGGCTTTTTTACTAAGTGAAAGGCGGTGATCGGATGGCTCTTTCGGCGGAAGTATGCAGGAAGTGTAAGAGAATGTTCACTTATCCCGGGTTCGGATCGAAGTATTGTCCGGACTGCCGCAAGGTCGATGAGGAGAACAGAGACAAGGTCAAAGAGTACCTTCGTGAGCACGGGACCGCGAATATGGTTGAGATCTCCGAGAATACCGGAGTTTCGAAGCATGACATAAATCAGTATCTTCGCGACGGCATGCTCGAGATACCCGAGGGTTCACCTATTTATATAAAGTGCGAGAAATGCGGATGCGATATCCGTTCGGGCAGATGGTGCCCCGAGTGCGCGGCGACGCTGTCAAAGGAATTAAAGGGAATGTTCGTGGGTATCGGAGAAAAACCGAAGGTAAAACTCGAAGGCAAGATGAGGTTCCTCAGGAAACGGTAATACAACAGAATACTTAAAAAGCGTGGATTTCCGGGCTGTTTCGGAAACACGCTTTTCTTTTTTTGCAAATTTTTCCGAAAAAGCTATTGACAGTAAACTGTTATGGGTGTATATATAACACATAAACAGTTGGCCGACAGGAGGAATTCCATTGAAGATATCTCAGAATAACGGAGTACCGATCTACAAGCAGATCGCGGACGCATTCCGAAGCGATATACTTGCCGGGAAATACCAGCAGGGAGAGTACCTGCCATCGATCAGGGAGCTGGCGAAGGATCTGAGGATCAGCGTCATTACCACGATGAAGGCTTATGAGACGCTGGAGCTCGAGGGGCTCGTTACGGCGTCGCAGGGCAAGGGCTTTTATGTGAACGCACAGGACAGCGAGATGCTCAAAGAACAGCATCTGCGCAAGGTCGAAGAATCGCTCACGGCGGCGATCGACGCGGCGCGGATCGCAGGGCTCAGCGATGCGGAGCTTATAGAAACACTTAAAGCACTGCTGGAGCTGCAAGAGCCGTAAATCTGCGGATACAGCGTATCGGTGCGCACCGGACAATATGACGGAAGGAGCCGGGCGCAACGACTGTGGTATATAGAGTGGGAGCAGAAAGGGGTCGCGGGGCGCCGCGATCCCGGGGAAAAGAAGGAAGGAAAAAATCATGGAAAAGAACATTATCGAAGCAAAGAACATTGTTAAGAAATATAAGAACTTTACGCTTGATGTGCCCGAACTGAGGCTGCCCGAAGGCTTCGCCACCGCCCTCATCGGAGAGAACGGAGCGGGCAAGACCACATTGCTCAACATCCTTACCGGCATCAGGATGGACTACACCGGCGATATCAGTTATTTCGGAGAGTATTCGGACAAGGATATTTTTAAGAATCCGGAGATCAAGGAGAGGATCGGATATACCGGCACAGAGAACTATTATCTTCCTCACTGGACCATGAAGCAGATCGATGATCTTCAAGGCCTGCTGTTCGAGAAATACGACTCCGCGAAGTTCAAGCGCTACTGCGACGATCTCGCGGTATTCGGCGGCAAGTCGTTCGACGGGAGCAAAAAGGTCAGCGCTCTTTCCGACGGAACCAAGACCAAGCTCATGCTGGCGGGCGTTCTGGCGCGTGAGACGGATCTGCTCATCATGGATGAGCCCGCGTCGCCCCTCGATCCGCTCATGAGAGATAAGCTCTGCGAGCTGATCAGGGAGTATCTTAATTCGGGCGAGAACAAGAGCGTGCTCTTCTCCACGCACAATATCTCCGATATGGAGGGCGTGACCGACTACGCGATCATCATGGAGCGCGGAAAGATCGTTGAGCAGGGCTTTGTTGAGGACCTCAAGGAAAAGTATATTTCCGTAAAGGGCGAGAGCAGGGACGCAGAGGCCGCAAAGAGCATCCTCTATACCATGACTTCGTCGAATTACGGCTTCGAAGGCATCTGCCTCGCGGAGGATCTGGACAAGCTTGCGGGGCTCGATATAGTTACCGAGACAGCCAGCCTGTTCAAGATCAGCGTAGCCATCATGAAAAAGAATTCGCTCATCAAATAAGCCGGGGGGATTTCGCAATGAACAGAACATTATGGAAATGTACAGGGGCGTTTACCCCGATGAGTTATCGCATCGCGATCGTCATCGGCATGATACTGACTTCGGCAGCCGGCTTTGTACTGTCGTATCTCATGGGACTTGCGAGCGCGCTGATAGTGGCTCCGGTGGCACTGGTGATCATCTTATTCGTTGATTACTTCGCTTTCTCGGGGATCAGCGTCAGGAGAGAGAAGTGCATGGAGATGATGAAATCCTCCGTATACGGCAGGGAGATAATCGGCAAGGCGCTGAAAATGGATACGATACTTAAGATCGTTACGGTGCTCCTCTGCTTTGCGGGCTGCATAATCGGCTGCGTGATCAGCGGCGCAGGGGTATTGTTCGTCCTGGCGGTCATGTTCACGACGATGGCCTTAACGGTGTTGGTACTGATATTTACAAGGAGAAAGGGTCTGAGCGTCGCGGTACAGATGATGCTGACCTATCTGGGCGTGACACTGCTGGACGGAGTGATGCTGGGCCTGCTGTATGCGGTGCTCAATGCGGCCGAAGAGGAAGCACAGGGCATCAGTACCTTAGATATCATCGTATGGGCGATCACGCTGGGTATGGCCTGCCTGACGGTGTTACTGGGATTCCTGCTCTACAGGGACTGCATTAGGGGCTATGAGAGCGGATTCCTCGACAGAAGCGAAAAGGAGGCATAATATGAAAAGCCTGATAAAATACCTTAAGATAATCAGATACGGACTTCAGTTCAGGACGATGATGCTCCTGACGGTGTTATTCATCGGTATGGGCGTGATGTTTGAGATGACGCTAAAATTTGACAATATGTTCGGGATGTCGCTCGGCGGACTGTATCTGGGACTGGTCGGAGCATATTCGTATCAGCTTATAACCACTCCGGCGGTAGCGAAGCTGGTAAACGCATCCCCGATAAAAAAGGACCTTCTGACCAAGGCCCCGGTGCTTATCTCGCTGATCATATCACTGTTTTCGTTTACGATATTCATTCTGGTAAGGCTGTTCTACAATATCGGAGTCAGGCTGCCGGCCGAAGCCGCTGCACATCCCGGAGCGGAAGCCCTGCTGCATGTAAGCATACTGTACTGCGCGCTGCTGGTATTCGTGCTGATGATCTACAGCCCGATCAATTTTAAGTTCTACTGGGTAGGCATCGCGCTGCTCGCCGCATATGTGATCGGGATGCTGGTTTTCGGAAACAGTATGACAGTGACAGCGTTTGCTGTTGAAAAATACAACGATATGATAGCCGCGTTCGGATACAATGTGACTCTGGCGCTGCTGATCGCCGCCAGCTACATCCTGATATTCCTCGGGGCATTCATCGGATACCTGTTCAACTGTCTGACCGTAAAGCATGAGATATCGGAATTCTCGTACCGCTACTCGTTAAAGCAGGCAGCAGCGAAATAATGGACTGTACGGTATGGCAGGCAGCCGGGAACAGAGGCTCACGGGAATTATGAGGGCTCTCCGTCGGGAGGTAAGCTTCGAAGGAACGAAACAACAAAGGGGATGGTCGTAAGACCGCCCAGCAAGTCTGCTATGGCCTGCGAGCACTCGATGCCCGTCAGGCCTGATATTTTGCGCAGGATCAGTATCGTGGGGATAAAGAAGAGACCGCTCCTCGTGGCTGCGAGGAATGTGGCGCGGACGCTCTTTCCGGTGCTCTGGAAGAGCATGTTGCCCGTTACGGTTATGGGCAGGAACAGCAGCGAGACCGACTGGAAACGCAGGGCTGCGGTGCCGATCGCGATAACCTCCGGATCGTCGCGGAACAGCGTCACGATGCGCTCGGCGAATATGAAACCGAAGCAGCCGGCGATGCCCAGCAGGATCATGCTGAACACCAGAGTGAACCTGTAAGCGCTCTTTACACGGGAGTATTTCCTCGCGCCGTAATTAAATCCCGCCACGGGCTGGAAGCCCTGTCCGATGCCCAGACCTATACAGAACATGAAGCCGATGACCTTCGCGACAATGCTCATCGCCGAGATCGCGGCGTCGCCGTAGGGCTTTGCCGAGGAATTGAGGATCATCGTGGAAATGCTGTTGAGACCCTGGCGCATAAGGCTCGGAAGGCCGATCGCGATGATGCTGCCGACCATTGCCCAGTCGAAAAGACCGGGATGCCTGCGTTCGGGATGTTCGGGATTTATGAAAACACTCTTAAAACTGATACGGCTCTGGGTCTTGCCCGTAAAGAACGGGATCACCAAAATTACGGCCGCCACGCACTGTGAGATCGCGGTGGCCATTCCTGCGCCCGCCACGCCGAGATCGAGAACCTTGATCAGATAATAATCGCCGAAGATATTCAGCACTCCGCCCGAAACGAGACCTATCATCGCGAAAGTGGCCTTTCCTTCGTAGCGGAGGATATTGTTTGTGATGCAGCCGAGCACCATGAGCGGCGCCGCAAGAAGTATGTAGAAAGCGTAATCCTTCGCGTAGGGATGGATGGTCTCGGTGCTTCCGAGCAGGTTCATCATCGGATCCATGAAGGAGAAGCCGAGCACCGTGATCAGCACGCCGCTGATCAGGCCGAAGAATACGCTGGTTGATGCGAATGATGTCGCGCGTTCCGTATTGTGCGCACCGAGCAGACGTCCGATATTGCTTCCGGCGCCGTGGCCGAACATGAAACCGAAGGCCTGAATGATGGCCATGAGCGCAAAAACCACACCCACCGCGCCGCTCTGGCTTGTGCCGAGGCTGCTGACGAAGTAGGTGTCCGCCATGTTGTATATGGTGGTGACGAGTACGCTGACGGTGGTCGGGAGCCCGAGCCGGAGCACAAGCTGTCCGGTCGGGGTCTCGGTCATCATTCTGTAGCGCTCATCGGGTGAATCGCCGGTTCTCATGTAAGACCTTCCGTTTATATATGATTATCTGGAATACCACTTTTTGATCACGTCTTCAGCTTTTTTCAGATGAATGTTAAATCCGCGGTCCTTCGAGGCTGTCTCGCGGTCATCGTAAATGTATGTGGACCAGTCCCACCAGAAATAGCCCGCGAACCAGGGCTTGTCCGCGAATACAGACAACGATGATTCGTAGAAGTTCGCCTGTTCCTCCTCGCTGTAAGGAAAATCCCTGTGAGTGAAATCCCAGGGCATCGAAGCGCAGCCCGCGGCGCTCCTGCAGCCTATTTCCATGAAAAGAATGGGCTTGCCGATGCGGCGGCTTACGTCTTCGAGATGGAAAGCGACCTTTTCCCACTCGGCCTTCATGTATTCAAACGGGGTAACCTGCGGATCGTCGTTTTCGGGCTGGGGAGCCACGGGATAATAAGCCGAGGTTCCGACATAATCTATCGCGTCGTACCATTTCGCGGCCTCTTCCTTGCCGTGGTTTGTATTGTAAACGAGCTTGCCGTCGTAGACTGTTTTTACGGCGTCGACAGTGCGGCGCCATTCTTCTTCCTTGCGCTCGGTACCGAGCATCTCGCAGCCGAGGCAGAACATCTCGCAGCCCGTGTACTTTGCGATCTCTGCGTAATGCAGCAGATACGCCCTGTAGTATTCAAACCACTCTTTCCAGTATTTGTCCTCTCCGAACATGTTCAGGTCCGGGAAATTGATATACGCGCGCCATACGCCGTCTGCCGTGTCGATCATAGGCTTTAAACAGACTTTGATATTATGGGCGTGGAAATCCTCGATCGCGGAAATGATCTCGAGATCTGTCACATTGTATCGGTAATCGAAAAGGATCTCGGTCGAGCTGTAGCTCTTCTGCTTTACGCTGAAAGCCAGGCAGACCCAGTTGATGCCGGTCGCTGTGAGCAAAGCGCGGCTCTTTACGCCCTCGGGCGAGGTGTACATGCCGTTCCTTGAATTATATCCCCAGGTGTATCCCTTTATTTCCATCGAATTCTCCTTATATCGGCCGCATGTCAGTCTTACGGGCAGCGTCCGTTTTTTATGCGCCTCTTTATAATAACCGAAATATATTTTTTAGTACAATGGATTATGTTATTTTTTTCTGTGTTATGCTATACTTTCTCTGTGGGGCGGAGAAATCCGCATTAATCTATTCGCCATAGCGCGGGAAAGAGGATCAATTATGTTTAAGGAATTCAAGAAGTTCATCATGCGCGGCAATATGCTGGATCTGGCAGTCGGCATGATCATCGGTACAGCCTTCAACGCTATCGTTACCTCTTTGGTAAATGATATCTTTATGCCTGTTCTCGGCTGTATCATCGGAGACACCGATTTTTCGAATCTCTACGGGATCTTAAGCAATCCGGACAATATTGCAAAGCCTGCTACGCTGGCTGAGGCTCAGGAGCTCGGTCTTGCGACACTTAACTACGGTAAGTTCATTACCGCCATCATTCATTTCCTGCTGATGGCGATCATCGTATTCCTGATCGTAAAGGGTATGAACAAGCTCACGGATATGGCTAAGAAGAAGGAAGAGGAGAAGCCCGCAGAGCCTACCACAGCAACATGCCCTTACTGCCAGAGCGAGATCAGCATCAAGGCTACCAGATGCCCTCATTGTACATCGGAGCTTAAGGATTGGCTTAAATAACACTTGAAAAATCAATACTTTGATAGTATTATAAGGTGTCTCGCCATGTGGTGAGGCACCTTTTGCGTTTTTCAGGTTTGTCAAACGGTCATCGGACGGAGTACGCGGGATGACGATATTATTGTTATTATGGAAATAGATATGACGAAGGGCTCGCCCTTCAAACTGATCATCAGATTTTTGATACCGATAGTGCTCGGAAACGTGATCCAGCAGCTCTACAACCTGGCCGATTCGATCATCGTTGGGCGCTATGTCGGTGCGGACGCGCTGGCCGCGGTCGGCGCGACGGGAACTATCATGTTCCTGATAATAGGCTTTATGAACGGCATGACGAGCGGTTTCGCGGTCGTTACGGCTCAGCGTTTCGGAGCGGGTGACGAGGAAGGCGTGCGCCGGTCGGTATGCAGCGCGATCATCCTTTCCGCGGTGACCACGGTTTTGCTGACCGCGGTGAGCCTTATCGGGATGCGCGGTCTGCTCACACTCATGAATACGCCCGATGACGTATATGAGATGAGCTTCATCTATATATTCACGATCTGCGCCGGCCTGATATTTACGGCGCTGTACAACCTCACCGCTGCGCTCCTGCGCGCGGTCGGAAACAGCAGGATCCCGCTGCTTTTCCTCGCGGTTGCCGCGGGCATAAACGTAGCGCTCGACCTGATCCTCATCATGAATTACAACATGGGCGTTTTCGGCGCGGCGCTCGCGACGATACTGTCGCAGGGTCTCTCCGGCATAGCGTGCATGATATACATTTTCGCGAAGGTTCCGGTATTGAGTCCCCGCAGGGAGGACTGGGAGCACGCGAAGGAGCATATGAAGCTCCAGTTCAACATCGGTATCCCGATGGCGCTGCAGTTTTCCGTAACCGCCATAGGCACGGTCATCGTGCAGAGCGCATTGAACACGCTCGGCTCGGTCGTTATGGCTTCATATACGGCCTCGCAGAAGGTTGAGCAGCTGCTCACGATGCCTTTCCAGGGCATGGGCGCGGCCATGGCTACCTACGCGGGTCAGAACCGCGGAATCGCCGATTACGGGCGCATAAAGCGAGGCGTGTTCGACGCGGCGATCATG
Organism: uncultured Clostridia bacterium; assembly: GCA_947304065.1. GTDB lineage: Bacteria > Bacillota > Clostridia > Lachnospirales > Lachnospiraceae > RUG11977. The sequence goes on from CAMZAI010000012.1 coordinate 19,485, forward strand.
ACAGTTGTTTACGGAGCCGTGATCGCGGCGATACTCATTCCGACGCCGCAGTATACGATCCCGCTGTTTGTCACCGAGGATCCCGCCGCGATGATCGAGTGGGCAAAGATATATTTCAGGATCTGCCCGCTGTTCTACATACCGCTGGGCCTGATATTCGTATACAGGAACGCCCTGCAGGGCATGGGCTACAGCGTGACCACACTGCTCGGAGCCGTGATAGAGCTCGTGAGCCGCATCATTTTTGCGATAATCGCCGTGAGAAAGGAAAGCTATGCGGGCGTCTGCTACGCGAACGCTATCGCCTGGCTGAGCGCGGGAGTCCTGCTCCTGGTCTGCTTTGAGGTGATCATCCGCAGGCAGCTGAACACGGCCAAAGCGAAGGCCGGACTCTGACGTTTTCGTTCCGTAACATACAGACGATCACGACAGAATGAGAGGAAAAATAATGAGCGACAAATATTCAAACGAAATTTCGAAAAGACGAACCTTTGCGATCATCTCGCACCCCGATGCAGGTAAGACAACCCTTACCGAGAAGCTTCTGCTCTACGGCGGAGCGATCAACCTCGCGGGTTCGGTAAAGGCAAAAAAGACCGCGAGACACGCGGTTTCCGACTGGATGGAGATCGAGAAGGAGAGAGGTATCTCGGTCACTTCATCGGTTATGCAGTTCAACTATGACGGCTACTGCATCAATATCCTGGACACCCCGGGCCATCAGGATTTCTCGGAAGACACTTACAGAACGCTTATGGCAGCCGATTCGGCGGTCATGGTAATAGATGGCGCGAAGGGTGTTGAGGCCCAGACCATCAAGCTCTTCAAGGTCTGCGTCATGCGCCACATCCCGATCTTCACCTTCATCAACAAGATGGACCGTGAGGCGCACGACACCTACGAGCTGCTCGACGAGATCGAGACAGTGCTCGGAATCAGGACCTGTCCCATGGACTGGCCCATCGGCTCGGGCAAAAGCTTCAAGGGCGTGTACGACCGCCAGACCAAGAAGATCAGCCGTTACTTTGCAGCGAACAACGGTATGAAGGAAGTTGAATCGATCGAGGCAGTGATCGGCGATCCTTCGCTCGACGAGATCATCGGAAAGGAAGCGCATCGCAAGCTGCAGGAGGAGATCGAGCTCGTAGAAGGCGCAACGGACGAGTTTGACCTCGCGCGCGTTCAGGCGGGCGACTTAACCCCCGTATTCTTCGGCTCCGCGCTCAACAATTTCGGCGTGGAGAACTTCCTGAAGTATTTCCTGAAAATGACGCCTCCGCCTCTTGCGCGCAGTGCAAACGGCGAGGCGGTAGATCCGATAAAGAATGACTTCTCCGCCTTCGTCTTCAAGATCCAGGCGAACATGAACAAGGCGCACCGCGACAGGATCGCGTTCATGCGCGTATGCTCCGGCCGCTTCGATGCGGACGCCGAGGTCTTCCATGTTCAGGGCAACCGCAAGCTCCGTCTTTCGCAGCCCCAGCAGATGATGGCCGAAGAGCGTAAGGGCATCAGCGAGGCCTATGCGGGCGATATCATCGGCGTGTTCGATCCCGGCATTTTCTCGATCGGCGATACCGTATGTGCGCCCGGCATGAAGGTGAAGTATGAGGGCATCCCGACCTTCGCTCCCGAGCATTTCGCGAAGGTCCGCCAGATGGACACGATGAAGCGCAAGCAGTTCCTCAAGGGCGTAATGCAGATCGCCCAGGAAGGCGCGATCCAGATATTCCAGGAGTTCAACACCGGCATGGAGGAGATCATTGTCGGCGTGGTAGGTATCCTGCAGTTCGACGTGCTGAAGTTCCGCCTCGAGTCGGAGTACGGCGTGGAGATCAAGATGGAGACGCTGCCCTACGAGTACGTACGCTGGGTAACCAAGACCCCGAAGAACCTCGCGGATCTCTCGGTAACAACCGATACGAAGCGCGTAAAGGACCTCAAGGACAACCCGCTCCTGCTCTTTGCGCATGAGTGGAGTATACGCACTGTGTGCGAGAGAAATCCGGGGCTGGAGCTGGAAGAGTTTTCAAGGAACTGATACACGGATGAGCGGAATACTGCGAAGTGATCCGCAGATTTGACTATTAGGAGATATATACGGGAGGTTTACAATGGCAAAAGTACTGGTTGTAGTAGATATGCAGAACGATTTCCTGACCGGAGCGCTGAAGAACGATGAGGGCGTGAAGGTCATCCCATACATCAAAGAGAAGCTCGCCCATGTGCATCATGAGGATACTATCGTCTGCTTCACCAGGGATACGCATTTCGGCGATTACCTCGACACCGAGGAGGGCAGAAACCTGCCCGTTCCGCACTGCATCTACGGAACCGAAGGCTGGCAGATCACAGAGGAGTTGAACCCGGTAAAGGACGGCGCGCTGCCTCTCGGGACTTACATTTTCGATAAAGTGACCTTCGGTTCGCAGCAGCTCGCTTCTTTCCTTTCGGAGAATGCGGGGCGCATCGAGGAGGTAGAGCTGGTCGGAGTGTGCACGGACATCTGCGTGATCTCCAACGCACTGCTTGCCAAGGCCGCACTGCCCAACGTTCCGATCTACGTGGACGCAGCAGGCTGCGCAGGCGTAACGCCCGAGAGCCACGAGACAGCGCTCAAGGCGATGGAGATGTGCCATATACATGTGAGGGAGTGAATTAAAAGACGTTATATTTATAGCCTTGCAAGTGATGGTCAAAGAGATGAGTCAATTGACAAATCGATTACGTCATGATAATATAAACATATAAAGAGGATGCCGCCAGCAGACGGTTATCCCTCAGATTTGACTAGGAAAAATAGCCGTCAATCCTGGAAGATTAGGGCGGCTATTTTTGCGTCTTATTGTTACTTTCTTTGCGTCCGATGGCATATCCGATACTAAAGCAGGCCAGGATAATACAAAAAGTCCTATGACTTTCGCAGTTACTCTTGCAAAAGTCATAGGACTTTTGCAATTATCCCCACAAAAGTCATAGGACTTTTGCTATAATTATCTTAAAAGGGGGTTCTTGGTATGGAGCATGAAGTTACGGATCTACAGTTTCTCTTAAACGATGCCGGTATCATCAGGGAACCCGGATGGGCCAGGTACCCGGTGTGGACGTACAACCGGGACAGCATCAAAGCGCCGTGGTTCCGCAGGAAGGAGTGGGATTATTATCTCTTCAACACCGACAAATATGCCGTGGCGTTTACTATCTCGGACCTCGGGTACATCGGGCTGGTGAGCGTGTCATTCATTGATCTGGTCAATGCGAAGGAGCACACCGAGTCGGAAATGATCATGCTCCCGCGCGGGAAGAAGTTCGGGCTCGGGGCTTCGGTAAAGGAGGTCGACGCATCCTGCCACACGGACAGGCTGGATCTGACCTTTGAGAGGACGGCCGGAGGGCGCAGGATACAGTGCGAATTCAGGAATTTCGACAAGAAGG
>CAMZAI010000013.1 GCA_947304065.1 uncultured Clostridia bacterium
AGTCCGAAGCGGAGACTCTGCGAAGGGGCCATGTACCTGAAGCAATGGAGGACAAGTGGTTCTGGTATATGGAGGGCGATACGCTCTGCGTGCACAGGAGCTGGACGGGTTACTGTATTTTTGTCCTGGAACTGTCCGGCGGCAGCACTCATAAGGTTACGGTGAACCGCGACCCGGAGCAGTACACGAGCGAGGGAGTGGATGCGGACATCGAGCGCCTGAACAAGCTGCTCGATCATATGCTTGAGCAGCCCTACGATTACTATACGGAGTGGATATCGGAGACAGCGGACAGTATTAAGAACGCAAAGAAGGGAGACTGATATGGCTACGATCAATGTTTATGAACAGTATTTCAAGGCACAGGGCACTTTTAACGGCGTGAAGCGCAAGGGAGCGCTGGTGATGCTGGTTTCGGACTCTGAGGCCGGACAGATCAAATACACCGCGGGCGTGACATTCTTCCCGCACAAGAACGATGAGGATTTTGCAGTTTCTTACGATGCGTTTTTCGAGAAGGTTTTGTACGAGGGCAAAGGCCGCAGATCGAAGAAGAAGGAGCAGGCCTTCATTGAATCGTTCCGCGAGACGATCGATGCTGTCGCAGCTGAGGCCGGAGGCAAAGTGCTCTGGGACGAGCCGCTGGGGGACGCGAGAAGAGGATGATCTTTGATCTGAGGGCTGAATTAGGTTTTGATAAATAATTTTTGAGAAAAGGAGAAAGATCATGGAAGAGTTCTACATTAATTCGGACGGATGTCGTCTGCATGCCAAACTGGACCGCCCCGAGGGTTTTGAGAAGGGGCCGCTCTGCATTCTGATCCACGGGTTTACGGGACACATGGAGGAGGACCATATCATCGCGGCGCAGAAGGCCATGAACGATGAGGGTGTGGCTGTTCTGAGGGTCGAGATGTTCGGCCACGGACAGAGCGACGGCGAGTTCAAAAACCATACACTCTACAAGTGGGTGACCAATGCGCTGGAAGTCGTAAAATACGCGAAGAAACTGGATTTCGTGACCGATCTCTATATCAGCGGCCATTCGCAGGGCGGCATGCTTACGATGCTGATCGGCGGAATGTGCTCCGACGATTTTAAGGCGATCCTGCCCCTGTCTCCGGCATGGATGATCCCCGAGCGCTCACGCTGCGGCGAGCTGCTCGGCCAGACCTACGATCCGAAGCATATCCCGGAAATGCTGCATTTTGACGAGAAGGAGCTGTCCGGCGACTATATCCGTGTGGCCCAGACGATCCATGTGGAGGATGAGATCGCTCGCTATGAGGGACCTGTGTACATTGTGCACGGAGATGCGGACGATGTTGTGCCGTATTCCTACGCGGAAAAGGCGAAGGAACTCTATAAGAACGCGACGCTCGTGCCGATCCACGGCGACGATCATTGCTTCACCAGGCATCTTGATCAGATGTCGGACGCGATAAGGAAATTCTTTAAGGACGAGAGGAAATGAACAGAAAAAGGGTTTTGATCCTCTTGGGGGTTTTGATATTGACCTGCTTTTTGGCAGGCTGTTCTAAGAATGCGGCCGGCGGGGCGGATGCGAGCCCGACGCCGGTGATCACTGCAACAGAGGCACCGAAGCCGACAGATGTACCGAAGCCGACGGATGCTGCGCAGCCTGATGCGACTTCTGAGCCGGACGTTACCGCAACTCCTACTCCCGAGCCCACACCCACCCCTGTACCGCAGGAGGCGGTCGATGAGGCGGTCCGCATTGCGGCTGCCCACGGACTGAGCGAGGAGGACCTGCACGGCGAGTATGCCCTGTTCCTGGAGTTTGCCAAAGAGGCTGAGGACAATGAAGACCTGAGCGGATACAAGGAATCGCTGTACCAAATCTTCCCCGTGATCGCGGATAATACGGAGTACATTGACTGCGAATATCTGCTGAGACGTGTGGTTTGCCTGAGCATCATTGACAACGAGATCGACGGTATGCATCGCGGTGAGTATCATCGGGACACGAATACGGTCATGATCAATACGATAAGGGAAGAACCCGTTGATCACCGCTGGCCGGCTACCGTATTCCATGAGCTCATGCACTTTGTGGACCACAGCGCATCGAGTGACACAGGTGAGTTTTATTATTTCCTGGACGATAAGGTGCTTACACTTCGGGAATTTCTTGAACTGCCGGCTGAGGACCAGAACAGGGCGAAGTCGTGCTGTGCGGCGGATTATCTCATAGAAAGCGGTGCGGAGCTGTTTACCGCAAAGTATTTTTCCGGCGCAGTACAGTCGTACACGGAACCGTGCCAGTTTTTATCGGGGCTTGAGTATATCTACGGCACGGAAAGAGTGAAGGAATTATTCTTCAGTCCTGATTCCGAGGTAAAGTCCGCAAAGATGTTTTTTGACGCGGGTTATCCGTACGACAGATATGCCGATGCGACCGCTTCACTCAACTGGCTGGCATATCCGGAAACCTGCATCAAGCCGGACAACTATATCTCACCGGAGGAGATACTGACCGACCTGTATAAGGCAGAGCACGGAGACGGATGGGAGACGGACAGGGAATTCTGTTATATACTGGATACTTTTACCGCGGACTGGGATTATTGTGAAGCATTGAACGCAAAGGTATACGCGGACCTTCCGTTTACGCCGACACTGTTCTGTTCACCTCCGGCACCCGTGATCATTGACGGAGAAATGACTCTGGGAGCCTACGCGACCTGGACCGATCCCGGCACAAAAAGGACGGTGCACGGAGCAATCACTGCGGAATACGATTTTGAAAGGGAAAAAGCGACCGGTTACAAACTGATCGATATGGAAGAGATGGAATACAGATTATTCAGCGGGGCTTATGATATCAGTGCGATGACGCTGCGCGAGAAGATCCTGCAGATGTGCGTGATCACGCCCGAACAGCTCGGAAACTGGAATATGACCTCGGCCGGAAAGAGGGAGCTTGCTGCGCTCGAGAAGTACCCGGTCGGAGGTGTGATCTTTTTTGAGGACCAGTTGCAGAACCCTTCACAGACACGGGAAATGCTCGCTCAGCTGCAGGCATATGCCCGTGAAGCGGGACTTCCCAGGCTGTTTCTGTGCGTCGACGAAGAAGGCGGCAAGGTGGCCCGCATAGCAAATAATAAAGCTTTCGGCGTGGAGAATCCCGGACCGATGAAGAACATCGAGACGGTCGAAGACGCTCGCGAGACCGGGCGGTACATAGGCGGATACCTGAGTGACCTCGGGTTCAATGTAGACTTTGCGCCCGACGCGGATGTGCTGACCGCACCCGGCAGCAAGATCATCGGGAACAGGTCGTTCGGCAATGATCCTCAGAAGGTCACGGAGTATGCAGCGGCCGTATCGGACGGCCTGCAGGAGTATGGGATACTCAGCTGTTTCAAGCATTTCCCGGGACATGGCGCCGTTGAGGCCGACACGCACGAGGGACTCGCTTACACAGACAAATCACTCGAGGACCTTATGTCCTGCGAGATCATTCCCTTCGCGAAGGCGGGAGAGCTGGGAGTAGACATGGTGATGGCCGCGCATATCTCGGTACCGGCCATACTTGGAGACAATACACCCTGCTCGCTCTCTGAATACATGCTGACGACGGTGCTCAAGGAGCAGCTCGGCTATACCGGCCTCGTGATCACTGATGCTCTGAACATGGGTGCTGTCACAAAGGACCTCGCGGACGGCGAAGCTGCTGTAATGGCGGTTAAAGCAGGAGTCGACATCCTCCTGATGCCGCCCGACCTCGATGCTGCAGTAGACGCGATCGAAGCTGCCGTGGCAAACGGCGAGATCCCGGAATCGCGTATCGATGAGGCGGTGGAGAAGATACTTGCAAAGAAAAAAGAGCTCAGATGAGCTCTTTTTTTGAACCTAAGGGGACGGGCTATAGGTCATTTTACAGTTCGGTTATTCGGTTGCGTATTTCCTGCATCCGCTTGTCCAGTCTTGAAATCTCAGCGGCGCATTCGGACAGCTCGCCCGCCAGTTCTTCAGCCTCGGAGCCGGTGAATTCCTTCTCGGAGCGCTTATAGTGGAGCGTATGCTCGAGGCTCGCCCAGAAGTCCATTGCGATCGTGCGCAGCTGAACTTCGACCTTCACTGATTTCTTCTCATTGTGCAGGAAAATGGGTACCTCGACTATCAGATGGAGGCTGCGATAGCCGCTGGGCTTGGGATTCTTGATATAATCCTTGCGCTCGACGAGTGTCACGTCGTCCTGCTGCAGCAGGCAGTCCGCGAGCAGATAGATGTCGTCTATATAAGAACATACAACGCGTACGCCGGCGATGTCATTCAGGCCTTCTTCGATGTCTTCCACCGAAAGACCGATCTTTTTGCGGCGGATCTTGCGCATGATGCTTTCGTATGATTTAACGCGGGATTTGATCGATTCAATGGGATTGCGCTCCAGGTTCAGGGAGAACTGCTCGTTCAAAATCTTGAACTTTGTCTCGACCTGCATGATCGCGCATTGGTAGAAAGTCATCATCTGCTCGATCGGGAGCATATTTACCTTCACGAAATCCAGGAACTCATCCGACATGAGATTGTCCCTGATCATATCCTCCGAGAGGCGGGGCATGATCGCAGGGAGACTGTTTTCTATCCTCTTCAGGCTAGCCTGTATTTCATTGTCCAGTTCTTTTTCTGTCATTGTTTACTGCACCACCCTTTCTAAGATTATTATACACGGTTTCACTGAGAGGGTGATTAACAAACGGTAAACAATCGGTTAAGAAGGGTTAAATCTTTGTAAAGCAAAAAGTATACATTAATCCCGGCAGTCTTTTAATTCTCTCTTTACCGCGGGTTCGCTCTTCTTAAATATCGTAAATCTTCCGAATATCCAGGCTCCGATAATGAATGTGATCGCAATGATCTCAAGTCCGGCGATCACCAGAAGCATGATGATGAGGGGTAATGCTACGAGGAAGGTAATGACCTGAGCCACGCCCCATGATTCCTTCATGGCATATTCAAACAGATCTATAAATGCTCCGAGACCTATGCAGATAGTGATTATTGTCAGCGTCATCTTTCCAACCTCCGTTTCATCGAATCTTTATTCCTGCGTTTTGACATGGACACAGTTTAGCAGGGTAAGATTAAACCGTCTTTTAGGGAAGGTTAAAAAATGATTAAAAATACATGGCTTAAAGCCCTTTTCTGTGGTATAATACCTGTACTCAAATAACAGGCGGAAGGAGGCTGCGGACATGATCTACGGAGTAGGTTTCGGCAATTACGGCGGATACAGCGGTTATACTGCGCCCACGCCCGTGCGTACCGGCACTGCCGGCGAAGTTCAGGTTCCCGCAGTGCGTCTTCCGGGCGGAAGCGCGCCTTCCAAAGGAGGGGAGATATCTCCTTACGCCGTGACGAACGAACAGGAAGCCCGCGAGGCCGGCCTCAGTGAGGGCCAGATCCGCGGGCTGAAAAAGTCGGGTAAGATTGAGTGCGCGACCTGTGCCGGCCGCATGTATCAGGACGGCTCGGATGAGAACGTTTCGTTCAAGGCCGCCGCGCATGTGTCTCCCGAGGCAGCAGGCGCAGCTGTGCGCAGTCACGAGGGAGAGCATGTTTCGAACGCTTACAAAAAGGCTTTTATGAATAACGGAAAGGTGATGCGCGCTTCCGTTTCCATACATATGGCGGTATGCCCCGAGTGCGGCCGAAGCTACGTATCGGGCGGTACCACTTCCACATCGATCATGTATTATGGCAATAAATCCGGCGCTGACAGCCGCAGGCTGACGCTCGACGAAGCGGCCGGCATAAAGGGAAGATTCATAGATACGGGCGTGTAAACAGACTTATTTCTTCCAGCCTTTGCGTACGGTATCCATAATTTCCATCATTTTCACGGACTCATCGAGAGGCATCGAACGGCTTTCGGTGAGGCCTTTTTCTATGCAGGAAATGCTCTCAAGGAATTCGTACTCGTAGCCGCTGATCTGCTCCGGTATCTCAATGTGCTTTATCAGGCGGTCTGCGGTATCGTATATATTAATGTCGGAAGGGTTGTTGATGTTCTCTATGACAATGTAGCCCCTGTCACCGTGGAAGATGCCCTTGCGGTCGGATCTCGGATAAATGCTGTGCGTGAGCACCGCCATGCGGCCGTCGCGGTAGAAGACCGTGATCGATTCGTCGCTGTCGACGCCGGTGTCAGCGAAGCGTACCGACGACTCGATGCGTTCAATGTCCTCACCGAAGTGCATCAGCATGAAATTGATGCCGTAAACTCCGATGTCGAGCAGCGCGCCGCCGGCCAGCTCGGGCCTGATGATGCGCTCGACATGAGAGATCGGGTAGGAGAGGTTCGCGGTCAATGTGTAGACCTTGCCGATGATCCCGCTCGCTAAGGCGTCGTTGATCAGAGCGCGCGAAGGCATGTAGCGGGGCCAGATCGCTTCAGAAATATAGACCTTTTTTTCACGAGCCAGACGTGCGATCTCACGTGCCTGCTCCGCTGTCTCGCAGAAGGCCTTCTCGCAGAGCGCGGGCTTACCGTGTTCTATGCAGAGCTTCATGTGCTCAAAATGATGCGAGTGCGGCGTAGCTATATACACCAGCTCCACCTCGGGATCGGAAAGCATCTCTTCATAGCTTCCGTACGCGCGCGCATAGCCGTGATCCGCAGCGAATTTCTCTGCCTTCGCAAGATCGCGTGAAGCGACCGCGCAGCAGTTGATCTCTTTCATCTGTTCCAGGGTCCGCGATACCGTTCCCGCGATCCCGCCTGCACCCAATATTCCTATATTCATGCCGCACCTCCTTGAGATTTCCGATCATCTGATCATTTCATATCATTATTTTATCATGCGGCATTTCATGCACTCAATGGCTTATCTTGCGGATTTCACTCCATTTTGCAGCTTATTTTACAATTTAGTGCGAGTTAGCGTGGGCTAATTTGGTGAAAATGGCAATTGTTTTCGTAATCGATTAAGCCTATAATATAGCCAAACCCATGGGGGAGTAGCAAGCTCCAACTTAGAGCAGCAAGTCAACATCCTGGTGAGTTTCACCTGGCTTGCTTTAATTTGCGAGACTCATGTATGCTTTGCCATACATGGATCTCCGCGCTCAATACAGAATCACGAGACCGGATATGGCAGGACCTGTCCGGTCCTTTCTTTTCTAAAGATCAATTCAAAAAGGCAGGCAGATCTGCCTGCAGCAATGTGAAAGGAGCGTTAAGAAATGAGTTTTGTGGAAATCAAAAACGTGAAGAAACATTACGGTGAGGGAGAGGCGCGAACGGCAGTACTGACGGGTGTGGACTTAAGTATTGAAAAAGGAGAGCTGTGCGTGCTGCTCGGACCGTCCGGCAGCGGAAAATCAACGCTTCTTAATATAATCGGCGGCATCGACGACGCCGATGAAGGTTACGTAATGATCGACAGCGAGAAGACCGCGGACATGAACGAAAAGCGGCTTACACAGTATCGCAGGAACCATCTGGGTTACGTTTTCCAGCTGTACAATCTGATCCCCAATCTTACGGTGCGCGAGAACATTGAAGTCGGCGCATATCTGAGCAAAAAACCACTCGATGTGGATGAACTCTTAAAGACGCTCGGTCTCTACGAGCACAGGAACAAGCTTCCGAACCAGCTGTCCGGCGGACAGCAGCAGCGCACGGCGATCGGCCGCGCGGTCATCAAAAATCCCGATATCCTACTCTGCGACGAGCCTACGGGCGCGCTCGATTACAATACTTCCAAAGAGATACTGGCTCTGCTCGAACGCATCAACAGCGAGTACGGCAACACGATCATCATGGTAACGCACAATGACGCCCTGAAGCACATGGCAGACAGAGTCGTGAAGCTCCGCGACGGCCGTGTTCACAGCAATTACCTGAACGAGAAACGCATGCCGGTTTCCGAAATCGAGTGGTAAGGAGGCAGCCATGAAGAATCCCATGAATAAAAGGTATTTTCGCGAGCTGAGATCCGATCTCGGAAAATACCTCGTAATATTTCTCTTTATAGTAATGGTGGTTTCGGTGGTCTCGGGCTTCCTTTCCGCGAACGCCGGTGTCGCCGAATCGTATAAGAACAATCTTGAAAAGAGCCGTGTCGAGAACGGACATCTTTCATTTAACATTCGTCCGGACGACGAGCTGCTTGATGCTGTGGCTTCGGCTGCGGACATGGATTTTTATCCCGCTGATTATTTTGAAGAGACTAACGACGGCAAAACGCTGCGTGTCTATACGATATCGGATGAGGTCAATATCCCTGAGGTATACGAGGGAAGGCTTCCCGAAAGAAACGATGAGATCGCGCTCGATAACCTCAATTCCCGGGCACGAGGCTTAAAGATCGGCGACCGCATCCCTGTGGACGGCCATGAACTTACGATCACGGGTTTTGTGGTGCTCCCGAACTACAGCGCGATGTTCAAGGACAACGCGGACCTGATGTTTGACAAGGACAATTTCGGTATCGGAGTAATGACCGAAGAAGGTTTCGAGGCGTTTTCCTCAGAGCATATGACGGTAGGATACGCCTGGAGATACCATAATGAAGCCGCTGACGACAAAGCAAAGCGCGATGCTTCGGAGAAGGTGCTTTCGGCACTGCGCGATGAGCTCACAAAGGAAAATACAGAGATATATATGCGCGCGATGGCCGGAGAGCAGGGCCTTACGATGCTTGAGGTAAAGGATTTCATACCCGGTTACGAGAACAAATCGATCAACTTCGCGGGCGAGGACATGAACGGAGACAGCGCGGCAATGACCATGTTCCTGTATATCGTGGTCGCGGTGCTCGCGTTCATCGTGGCCGTCACCACGATCAATACACTGACCAGGGAGGCTTCCGTTATCGGAACGCTGCGCGCGTCGGGATATACTCGCGGGGAGATGGTAAGGCATTACGCGGTCCTTCCGATCCTTTCGTTCATTCTGGGAATGATCGTCGGCAATGTCCTCGGCTATACGGGTCTGCACGATTTTATGATGAATATCTACCGCTCGATGTATTCGCTCGGTGCGGTAAAGACCTCGTGGAACAGCGAAGCGTTTCTTAAGACCACTCTGGTTCCGACTTTGATCATGATCGCGATCAATCTGGCGATACTTACCTGGAAGCTCAGGATCAGGCCGCTCGCGTTCCTCAGAAGAGAGATCTCCGGCAGCAAAAAGAAGCGTGCCGCAAGACTTTCGACGAAGATCCCTTTTACCTGGAGATTCCGCATACGCATAATCCTGCAGAATATGTCGAATTACGTGACTATGGCCGTGGGAGTGGTGCTCGCGGGTGCGATCATCATTTTCGGACTGATGTTCCAGCCGCTGCTTGAGGAGGTTTCGAAGCGGATTGCCGATACAACGATCAGCCGCTACCAGTATATCCTGAAGACTCCCGAGGAGGCTTCGGAGGCCGGTGCGGAAAAGTTTGCCGCGGAAACGCTCGAGACCGCGCATGAGGATTACAAGACCGACGAGGTCACGGTTTACGGCATCGTCGAAGGAAGCAGATATATCAAGAAGACGATACCTGCGGGGCAGGTACTGCTCTCGAACGGATTCATGGACAAATACGGCGTGCACGAAGGCGATACGGTCAGCCTCTACGATAAGTATTCCGACAGGTTCTACGATTTCAAGGTCGCGGGAGAATATCCTTACGAAGCGTCGCTCGCGGTATTCGCAAGGATCGATGATTTCAATGAGACCTTTGATAAAACGCCCGATTATTACAGCGGATATTTCTCGGATGAAAAGCTTGAAAGCCTTACGACCTCAAATGTTTATATGGTTGCGGACAGCGAGGCGATCGGCGGATTCGCGGATCAGCTCTGGAAATCGTTCGCGGACTTCATGGGCCCCGTGCGCTGGTTCGGCGTGATCATGTTCGTGCTGATGGTATATCTGCTCGCAAAGCAGGTCATCGAGCGCAATGCGGTGAGCATTTCGATGACGAAGATCCTTGGCTTTACGCCGGGTGAGATCGGCGGACTCTATATTGTCTCGACCTCGATCGTGGTCATCGGCAGCCTGTTCCTTGCCATACCTCTGGTCGATCGGCTGCTGAAACTGATATTCAAGACCTATCTGTACAAGCGCTTGAGCGGCTACCTGCCGTACTGCGTGAGCAGCGACTGCTACATCAATATGGTCCTGCTCGGTGTGGGAAGCTACATCGCAGTGGCTGCGCTCCAGTTACTTAAGATCCGCAGGATCGAAAAGAGTGAAGCTCTGAAAACTATAGAATAAAAAAAATCTTATGATATAATGTAAGCGACATTGAGACTTTTTAAGGAAAAAGAAGATATGCTGCTTACATTATTTCTTACATTCGCAAAGATAGGACTGTTCACGTTCGGCGGCGGATACGCGATGATCTCGATCATCGAGAGCATCTGCGTGGAGCGTAAAAACTGGATAACACACGATGAGATGATGAAGGTCACGGTCATTGCCGAGTCCACACCGGGACCCGTAGCGATCAACTGCGCGACCTTTGTCGGGTATAAACAGAAGGGGCTCGCCGGGGCTATCGCGGCTACGATAGGCGTGGTTCTGCCTTCGTTTACGATCATTTACCTGATCTCGGTATTCCTGGACAATTTTCTTGAGATCACCTGGATCGCGAATGCGTTCAAGGGGATCCGCATCGGCGTCGGCGTACTGATACTCGGCGTCGGTATCAAGATGATCGGGAAGCTCAAAAAGAAGCTGTTTTCCTGCATCATCCTCGGCATTTCGTTTATCGCGATGCTGCTCATCAGCCTGTTCTCATGGAACTTTTCGTCGATCGCGATGATGCTGATCGCGGCGGTCGTGAGCATCGTGGTGTTTGCGATACAGGGCGCTCCGTCCGCAGGAAAGGACGGTGAGCCGAAATGATATATCTTGAACTGTTTATCGGGTTCCTGACCGTCGGGCTGTTCTCGTTCGGCGGCGCGTATGCGGCCATACCCCTGACCAAGGATGTGGTCATGCACTACGGCTGGATCTCCGAAGAAATGCTGATCGATATGATCGCGGTCAGCGAAAGTACACCTGGCCCGTTCATGGTCAATCTCGCGACCTATGTCGGAAGCACAAAGGGAGGTATCCCCGGGGCGCTCGTAGCTACGTTTGCAGCGATCCTGCCTGCATTTCTGATCATTTTGCTGGTAATGGTGCTGCTGAAGCGCCTGCTCGAGAACAGGTACGTGAAAGCGGCAATGGACGGGATCGTGCCCTGCGTGGTCGGGATCATCACGGCGACGGGCTGTCATATGCTGATAAAGAACGGCATTCTGCCTGCATTCGGTACTCCGGGGGATCTTAGGGCACCGGTGATCGCGGCGGTCCTTGCCCTGATCTACTTCGGATCACGCAAAGTTTTGAAAAAAGGAATTTCCCCGATCCTGCTGATCGTGATCGCGGCATGCCTGGGAGTGGGGGTATACGGAATAAAATGAAAAGATTTAGTGTTACTGACAATAAAACAGTGGGCGGCATTGCGCGCAATTTTCTGATAGCTGCCGTGTCACTGTTTGTAAACGGTTTTGGAATCTACCTTACGATGAGGGCCTCTATCGGCGCCGCGCCGTGGGATGTACTGAGCCTCGGTTTATCCAAGACGCTCGGAATACTCTACGGCACCGCATCGATATCCGTTTCGGTCACCATCCTGATAATTGATATCTTGCTGAAAGAGCCTATAGGCATCGCGATGGTGCTTGATGCGATAGTGGTTGGAAAATCGGTCGATTTCTTTAATATGATCGATGTTGTTCCTGTACCCAAAAGCCTTCCAGGAAGCATCGGGATGCTGCTTCTCGGTCTGGTAATAATCGGCTATACACAGATGTTCTACATGCGCGCCGCGCTTGGCTGCGGCCCCAGAGACACACTGCTCGTAGGTCTGAAGAAGCGCCTCCAGAGGATCCCTATCGGACTGGTGAGCATCGGTCTTTTGAGCACCGCGACTTTGATCGGTTATCTTCTCGGCGGTCCCGTGGGTATCGGAACCCTGCTTTGCGCATTTTTGGCGGGACCTGTAATGCAGCTGGCGTTCCGCTCGCTTTCATTCGACGCGACTGCGGTCAGACACCAGAGATTCTCGGAAACCATTGCGGTATTCGCCTCCGCAGCGAAGAAGCATAACTGTGTTCTGGGAAGAAAACGCAAACATGCTTAATCTCTTTCAGTTTTAATCTGCTTTTAATCTTCCTTCAAAGATTGATTAAGAATAAGGCCTTATAATCGGTCTTACAGAAAGTAACCTTTTGAAGGAGGAAACATAAATGCTTACATTATTGGCGCTTTTCATTTTAGGTGCGGTATTCTTTAAGACTCTCGGCTTCGCGTTAAGGCTTGGCTGGGGTATTTTCAGGATCGTAGGATTCCTGGTATTCCTGCCCGTGATCCTTGTGGTAATGATCTTCGGCGGACTCATCTGGGTTGCACTGCCTGTTATGGCTGTGTTCTGGATCATCGGGAAGCTCGTGAACGTGTAATAAATATTTCCGGCTAAAAGGGGACGGTTAGCAAAATAACTGTCCCTTTTGATTTTTAACCTGAAAATGACCCGCAGCTCTCGTTCCCGGGGGCCATTTTGCTTTTCCGGTGAAGAAGGTTATAATGTATTCAGCGTAAGGAGCAGCGGCAGGTATGAAGAAAATAGTCAAGGGGGTACTGGTTATCATGGGTATAATGGCGATATTGGAATCGATATTCGGCTGCAAAAAGAAGGATGAGACCGGCAACAGCGGGAATACGAACGGCGGGAGCGCGCAGGTCATTGACCTCGCCGAGTTCGACTACAAGCCCGGCTGTGAAGATATGGCAGGCGAATATCATGTGAATTATCTCAGATGCAAGGACGGCGAATGGACGATCAGGAGCATTGACAGGGAGCCCGATACACGCGCAGAGACCACTACGGTATATGCCGTTGATACTGCGGCCGTTGCGGAGTTCGAGGCCTTTATCAATGAGAATAAGATATATAAGCTGGCTGACCGCAAGGAGACCGATATGTTCATTACCGACTACACACCCTGGTCTTACACGATCGTGTTCGGACAGGTCGGGAGCCGGAAAACCTATCGTTTCGGTGAGTATCTCGATTACACCGAAAAAGACCGCGAGCTGATCAAAGAACTGAAGATCAGGTTTGAGGCCCTGAAGGGGAAGAAGAATTGAATTATTTGACGTTTTCTGCTAAATTATAAACGGGTGTATACGGATTATGCGTTTTAACAGAGGTGTAATCGATATGGATAATTTGAAAACTGCGGATACGGTCGATTTTAAGAGCAGAAAGTATCTGGCCTTCCAGATAGCTTTTTTTGCCGGAACCGTTATCATTAATTTTGTTCTTCCGAGGACCGCATCATATTTCGGCGTTCCGCTGTATCTGGACAATGTCGGAACGCTTCTTGCGGCAGTTCTGGGCGGATATCTGCCCGGTATCGTGGTTGGATATCTCAATAATATCATCAACATGCAGGGTAACCCCGGCAATGCTTACTATGTCGTGCTCTCCACGATGATCGCGGCAGCAGGAGCTTATCTCGGACAGAAGGGCTGCTTTAAAAAGATCGGCAAGGCGATCGCGACCATTCCGCTTTTCGCGTTTATCGGCGGCGCGCTCGGATCGATACTGACCTATCTGCTCTACGGCTACGGCATGGGCGAGGGCATCAGCGCACCGTTCGCGAGAACTCTTCTTGAGAAAGGAATATTCAATGTTTTCTGGGCCCAGATGACTTCGGATGTGGTCATCGACCTTATCGACAAGGGCATTACCGTCATCCTTGTATTTATTATCCTGAAGCTTATCCCCGAGTGGCTCAAGCCCGGACTGTGGCTTACAGGATGGAGACAGGCGCCTCTTTCCACGGACGCGGTGAAGGCCGTCAAGAAGAGCGCCACAAGGTCATTCTCGCTCCGCGGCAAGATGATCACGATCATTTCCGTGATAATGGTCTGCGTAGCGGTAGTCACGACGATGATCAGCTACATCCTTTACCGGAATTTCGCGATGAAGCAGTACACTTACAGCTGTACGAGCGCGGCGAAGCTCTCTGCGGATCTGATCGACGGGGACATGATCGAGCGGTATATGGCCGAAGGCAGGTCTATGCCCGAGTATGTGAGGATCGAGAAGGGACTCGGGGATATACGTTCGGGCAATCCGGATATTGAGTTTATCTATGTTTATAAGTTTGTCGAGGACGGCGTAAGGGTCGTATTCGACCTTGACACAGAAGAAGTTAAGGCACAGCAGCCCGGCGACCTGATCGCGCTTGAGGAGTATCTGCAGCCCTTCAGGGAAGATCTTCTTGCGGGTCGCGATATTGAGGCCCTGCTCGACGATACGAAGTACGGAAAGCTGCTCACTGTATTCGAGCCGGTCCGTGACAGCTCGGGCAAATGCGTCTGCTATGCGGCGGCCGATATTAAGGTCGAGGATATCCAGATCAGCACGCTGAACTACATGACCAAGGTATTCTCGCTGTTCATGGGCTTCTACATCTTCATCCTCGCACTCTGCATATGGCTGATAGATTACCATCTGATCTACCCTATCGCGGCAATGACGGTTTCCGCGAGAAAGTTCGCATACGACAGTGAAGAAGCGCGTGAGATAAGCGTTGACAGGCTGCAGCACCTTGATATCGCAACGGGTGACGAAATAGAGAATCTCTACGAATCCCTTTCGAAGACGATCGCGGAGACAGTCGGATATCTTGAGGATGTGGAAGCCAAGGGCGAAGAGATCCGCCATATCCAGAACGGCCTGATCTACGTTCTCGCGGACATGGTCGAGAGCCGCGACAAGAATACGGGCGACCACGTGCGAAAGACCGCAGCGTATGTCCGCCTGATCATGAATAAGATGAGAGAGAAGGGAATGTATCCGGATATCCTGACCGACGAGTACGTGGAGGATGTTATCAATTCGGCTCCTCTTCACGATGTCGGCAAGATCATGGTTTCGGATGTCATCCTGAATAAGCCCGGCAGGCTCACGGATGAAGAGTTCGCGATAATGAAGAGCCATACGACTGCAGGTAAAAAGATCATTGCGAGTGCGATGAACCTGGTTTCGGACACCGGTTATCTGAAGGAAGCAAAGAACCTGGCGACCTACCATCACGAGAGATGGGACGGTTCGGGTTATCCTAGCGGCAAGAAGGGCGAGGATATCCCGCTTTCCGCGAGAGTCATGGCAGTCGCCGATGTATTCGACGCGCTGGTTTCGAAGCGAAGCTACAAGGATCCGTTCCCGTTTGAAAAAGCTATGGGCATAATCACGGAAGGCGCGGGCACGCAGTTCGATCCGACGATCGCAGCTCTGTTCGAGGAAGCTTCGGAGGAAGTAAGGGCGATAACCCTTACGCATGAGTCGCTGCTCGGACCTAAGGGCCTGAGAGAATAGTTACTATTTCGGCAAAAAAATAAAGCCCCGGCCGGCTTTTAGAGAGCGAAAGTACCCCCACGAAAGATACTTCGGGCGAAAAAAAGAATATTGAGTTTTTTCAGATCATGCAGATCTTCGATATCTTCGCAGACCACGGTTTCTCTTGTTTGCGATCAGATCGAAGATCTTTCTTTGATACGTCTCGTTTTCACTTATCCTCGTAAGAGATGTCAGCAAATAGAGAGACAGATTGTAAGGCATACTGTTATGTATGGCCAGGTCTACAAGATATTTTGCTGTCTTAAAGGTTTTGATGTGCGTGTGCCCTTCGGCGAAGGGCTTGCGTTTGTTGATGACAATGAAGCCTCTGGTCATCTTGATAATGATAAATTCGTTTCTGGCATACACCTGGTTTCCCAAGAGCGTGTCCTCCGTTTGGGGAAAAATTTAAAGAGAATTTAACTCTTATAAGAATATTATGAGTAATTTGTACTCACTTGTCTATACTTTTTTTGAAATTTTTTAAAAAATAATATTTTTTCTGTCAAAAAATAAAAATGATGTCAGTTGCAAGAAAATACAAATAAAGAACAATATTTGCACTATCTTTTCATTTCAATATGTGTTAGTATAGAATCAAGCACTATACCCATTGCTGTTATGACAAAAGGAGAAGATATGATCACAATCCCGCAGAATATAAGAGAAGTTTACGAGAAGTCAATGATCCCGCTGATGTTCATGACTCTCGACGACAACGGCGAACCCATTCCGGTTCTTGTATCGGACGGTATTCTGGCTTTTCATCATCTGTCACGCGAAGTGGCGAGTAAGTATTTCGGAAAAAATGAGCACGGGAGCTTTTTTGAGAAGATCCATCCCGATGACGCATCGAAGGTCAAAGTGGTCGGAGAGGAATTCTTAAAGACTCACGGACAGTACGATATCATGTTCAGGACCAGGCACGGCGGCGGAGACGGGTATCATATGATACATGCTTTCGGGCAGTGGCAGACATTCCCCAACGGGAGCGAAGTCGCGGTGATAGTTTACCATGACATGAGCGAACATGAAGAGTATGTATCCGAACTGGTCACCAAGTTTAATCTGTTCCTTCGTGACGAGTTCTATACCGATATCCTGACAGGTCTCCCTAACCTCAATTATCTCAATAAGTGCTCGGAAGACAGGGTGCGCGCGGTCAGGGCCAACGGCGACGATCCGATGGTCATGTACTTCGACGTGGATTCCATGCAGTCATACAACAATCAGTACGGCTTTAAGCGCGGCGATCAGCTGCTCATGCTCGTGGCGCAGGTGCTTTCCGACGAGTTTATGAGCGGACTTGTTGCGCGTGCTGCTGCGGATCATTTTATCGTAATAGATAAGTTCAGAGGCAAAGAAGAACTGGCAGCCAGGCTTAACCGCGTAAATGACAGGATAAAGGCGGAGGCTTACGGGATCACGACCGGTATTCATGCGGGAATCTGCGCGGGCACATACTTTACGAGTACGGCAGTGGCCATCGACCACGCGATCAGGGCGAATAAACTGATCAGCGACGATCTGAATACCGTTTACAAATTTTACGAAGAGGATGACGATACACAGTTCCGCCATAACAGATATGTGGTCGAGAATTTCTTCAAGGCCATGAACAACGGCTGGATAAAGGTTTACTATCAGGGACTGATGAGGCTTGAAACCGGCAACGGAATGGGCTTTGAAGCACTGGCCCGCTGGGTTGATCCGATTAAGGGCATGATCCCTCCGGACAACTTTATTCCGGCTCTGGAAAAGTATCATCTGATGCACGAACTCGACCTGTATATGTTCGAACAGGTCTGCAGGGAGCTTGAACTGCGCCATAAGGCGGGGCTTCCGATACTGCCTGTATCCGTCAATTTCTCGAGACAGGATTTTGATTATATCGATATCGCACGTGAACTCGACCGTATTGTAAAAAAGTACAGGATCGAAGAGTTCGGGATCGACAAGAGCTATTTCATGATCGAGATCACCGAACAGGGCCTCGCAAGCGCCACCGACAGGTTCCACGAGCAGCTGGCTGCGATCAAGAAGAGCGGCTTCAAGCTCTGGGTAGACGATTTCGGAAGCGGCTATTCGTCGCTGAACGTATTCAGCAGCTTTGACATCGATCTGATCAAATTCGATATGGATCTGCTCAAGAACCTTGACGCGCACAACGGCGCCAACAGGATAATACTGAAGGCTATGGTGGCTGCGGCGAAGAAACTCGGGATCCATACATTGTGCGAGGGACTCGAGACCGAAGAACAGAAGCAGTTCCTGCTCGATATCGGCTGTGAGCTTGCGCAGGGATATATGTACCATAAGCCCGAGGGGCTCGATACCATATTTGAAAGACTGAACGTGGGCATCCCGATCCCCAGTTGGGAGACCAATGCAGAGAGAAAAAAGCTTGAAGAGCGCTGGCAGGAAAGCAGCTTTTCAGATTCCTTTGAGCTATAGGCCGCTGCAAGAGCGGACGTTTACATACAGTTACGGCGGGAGAGCGAAGAAAACCTTCGCTCTCTTTGCTTTTTGTGTTGTATTTTGACGAATCTGTGGGTTACAATGAATAAAAAGGGCGGAGCGGCCGCCCGCATATTAAGGGAATACGGGGATTACAAATATGCTGAAAAGGATCATTGCATGCGCGATATGCCTGATTCTCGCCGTAACTGCGGCGGGCTGCGGTAAGAAGAATGATGAAAAGTCGGATTCTAAGATCCTCCTGGGCTTCAGCCAGCTGGGATCGGAGAGCGCGTGGCGTATCGGGAATACGCGAGATATCGAGGAACAGGCGGTAAGTTACGATATCAGCCTGATGCTCGAGAACGCAAACCAGAAGCAGGAGAACCAGATCGACGCGATCAGACGCTTTATCGCGTATAAGGTCGATGTCATCGCATTCTCGCCGATCGTCGAGGAAGGCTGGGACAATGTCCTGCTCGAGGCGAAGAACGCGGGCATTCCGGTGATCCTGGTGGACCGTGACATCAGCACCCGGAAGGTTGATCTGACAACCTGCCTGATAGGCGCGGACTTTTACCAGGAGGGAGTGATGGCGGCCGAGTACCTTATCAGGAAGGCCGACGCGCTCGGTATGGAGCATGTGAACATCGTGGAGATCACAGGTACGGAGAATTCCACTCCGATGAGACAGCGCCAGGCGGGCTTTTTCGATACGATCGCGGCGGACGGGCGCATGACGGTGCTCGAGAGCATTGACGGTGATTTCCTAAAGAGCCGCGGCGCGGAATGTATGAGATATCTGCTGAAGACTTATTCGGACACGATAGATGTGGTATTCAGCCACAATGACGAGATGACTTTGGGCGCGCTTCCCGAGATCGAGAAAGCGGGCCTTGTACCCGGCAAGGACATTATCATCATATCGATCGACGGCGGTCAGGACGCCATCGACGTGCTCAAGGAAGGCAGGATCAACTGCGTGGTAGAGTGCACGCCGAAGCTCGGAAAGGCGCTGATGGAGACCGTTCTGATGCTCAAGGCCGGCGAGAAGGTCGATGCGGTCATTCATCCCGAGGAGCAGGTTTTCAGTGACGAGCAGGATCTGTCGCAGCTTGCGCCGAGAGGATACTGAGCATAGCGGAGAAGGATTATGGGAGAGCGGATCAGAAAGGAAAAGAGCATACTCGGCCGGATCAACGATCTGAGCCACAAACTGGTGCTGATGCTGGTGTTCCCTATCATCATCAGTCTGGTACTCATGCTCTTTTACGCCTGGAAATATCACAGCGCGATAACAAGAATGGAGACGATCGCGGACTTAAAGACCGCAGTTACCGAGGATATCCCGGGTGCGGCGTGGAACGTGGTCAGCGGCCGTGAGACATTTCCGGAGAGCAATATATACAACAAGATCCACGACGTGGATTACACGATAGAGACGATCACCGACCGGACCGGATCGGAGAACCGTCTGTCGCTGATCGTCGCGAGCCGCACGATGCAGACGCTGGAGAACTATGTCGACCGAATCCGTGACAACATTGACAACGAGGTGCCGGTAGTCCAAAACGAAGAAGTTCTCGGAGAGATCAGAGGCGTGGCCTCGCTTGTTGACAGCATGCTGAACGACTATATCGCGCAGGAGATACATTCCGCGGCGCAGATGAGTTTGAGCCTGAGGCTCGTAATCATCCTTACGGCGGCTGCCGAAGTGATCATCGTAGTGATCGCGCTGCTGCTCAGGAACAGTACGGTTAAGGCTACCGCGGACTCCGTACGTCAGCCGATCGAGCGCCTCGAGGAGGTAGCTGCGCAGCTGGCCGAGGGAACTCTCGACGCGAGGCTTCCCGACACAGACGTTTCGGAGCTTCGGAACCTGACCATGCAGGTAAATACGATGGCGGACCGCCTCGAGAATATGATGGAGCAGAGCCAGAAAGACGGACGGAATCTGCGAAAGGCGGAGCTCAGGACCCTGCAGGCGCAGATCAATCCCCATTTCCTGTACAATACGCTTGACGCGATCGTCTGGAAGGCGGAGGCGGGTGAGAAGGACGAGGTCATCCACCTGACCAGCGCGCTGTCCGATTTCTTCAGGATCAGCCTTTCTTCGGGCGCCGACTGGATCCCGATCAGCCAGGAAAAGAAGCATATAGAGGGCTATCTGAAGATCCAGCAGACCAGATACCGCGATATCATGCAGTACGAGATCGACATACCCGACAGTATCGGCGAGTATTATATCTTAAAGCTCCTGCTGCAGCCCCTGGTTGAGAATGCGCTCTACCACGGGATCAAGATCAAGAGGGGCGGAGGAAAGATATGTGTTTCGGGCAGGCTGGAGGACGGATATCTGGTATTCAGCGTGCGGGATACCGGCTCGGGCATGACGAAGGAACAGCTGAGGGACCTCAGCGAGAGGATGAAGAAGGGCCAGCCCACGGTCAGCGAGGGCTCGGGCGGCTTCGGACTTGTAAATGTTAACCTGCGCATACGACTTTATTATAACCAGGCCGACGGCTTAAGGAT
Organism: uncultured Clostridia bacterium; assembly: GCA_947304065.1. Taxonomy (GTDB): domain Bacteria; phylum Bacillota; class Clostridia; order Lachnospirales; family Lachnospiraceae; genus RUG11977. Next base: position 20,418 of record CAMZAI010000013.1, read on the forward strand.
CGAAAGCGGCGCGGACGGCACCGAAGTAAGTTTCAGGGTGCCCTGCCGCACAAGAGAGGAGATTTCCGACAATGAAAGTGTTTCTGGCTGATGACGAGATAGTGGTAAGAGAGGGCATCAGAGAGTCCTTCCCGTGGGACGAGACGCCCTATACGCTGGTCGGCGAGGCGCCCGACGGGGAAATGGCGCTCCCGATGATCAGGGATACGAACCCGGACATCGTGATCACCGATATCAAAATGCCCTTTATGGACGGCATCGAGCTCTGCAGGACATTGCGTGCGCAGATGCCCTGGATAGGGATCATAGTGCTTAGCGGTTACGATGAGTTTGAGTATGCGCGCCAGTGCATCCAGCTCGGCGTGCGCGAATATATGCTGAAGCCGATCAACGCCGAGGAGCTGCGCTCCGTGCTCGACAAGGTGAGCGCCCAGCTCGAGGACGAGAGGAAGACTCTCGAGCATGCGGCGAGCCTGCGCGCCCGTATGGAGGGCGACGGCAAATTCGTGAAAGAGAAGCTGATCGGTTCGCTCTTTTCGGATGAGGCGGCAGAGGAAGACGCGGACAATGTATTAAAGCAGCTGGCAGCGATGGGCTGTCCGATCCCCGCGAAATATTATGTGGTGATCGACGCGGCGTTCAATCCCACCGGAGAAGGCCAGGAGGCCGCGGTCTCGCTCGCCGAGAGCAGCGGCGGCATAGTGCATGCTTCCGCTGGCAGAGTGGGAACGAGGCTTCTGGTGCTCGGGGATACGGCAGAGGACGCGGAGGAGAGGGCCTACGCATTTGCCTCTTCTCTCGTGAGGGAGCTCGAGCGCAGCGGATGTACGGGAATTCGCGTGGGTATCGGCGATATCGTCGATGCACCCGCAAGGATATACAACAGCTTCAGGGCGGCGAGACATATACGTCACCTCCTCGTCGAGCGCACCGATGAAAAAGCGATAATCCTCGGAGTCAGGGAGATGGGTGAGGCCGCGGACGAGAGGAAGACCCCGTCGGTTATCAGCGAGGCGAAGCTCTACATGTCGCAGCATTTCACAGATCCGAACCTGATGCTGCAGGACGTTGCAAAAGCGGTGAATATGAGCAACAGCCGCTTCTCAACTGTATTTTCCCAGCAGAACGGCCAGACTTTTACCGAGTATCTGATCTATCTGCGCTTAAATAAGGCCAAGGAACTGCTGCGCGGCACGAATTTCAAGAGCTCGCAGATCGCGCGTGAATCCGGCTATAACGATGCGCATTATTTCAGTTATATTTTCAAGAAAAATGTCGGGATCACACCCTCTGAATACCGCCAGCAGTATCAAAACCAACCGGAGTAAAACAATATTCAACCGTTTGCCGAAAACGTGTAAGAATACGATATAAAATCAAACCAAGACGAAATGAACGTCGATTTACCTCATCCTCCAAATGGGCTATGCTTTCTTCAGGCGGCAGGAATGCCGCAAATATAAGGAGGAGAATGTAATGAGGAAAATTTCAAAAGTTTTGGCACTTGTACTGGTTCTTATCCTGGCTCTTTCGATGAGCGCCTGCTCAAAGAAGTCGGGAAACATCAAGGTCGGCGTTGTTAACAACCCCCCTTCGGAGTCCGGTTACCGTGAGGCTAACGTTAAGGACATGGAAGCAGTTTTCTCGAAGGAAAACGGCTATGATCTGAAGACCTACTACAGCATCAAGAACGACGATCAGCTTCAGGCTGCTCAGGGCTTCATCACCGAGGGTGTTGATTACCTGCTCATTTCCGCAGCTGAGACTACAGGATGGGATGCAGTTCTCAAGAAGGCTAAGGAAGCCGGCATCAAGGTTTACTTATTCGACCGTATGATCGATGTAAGCGAAGACCTCTACGAGGCAGCAGTTGTATCGGATATGGCAAAGGAAGGCGAGACCGCAGTTAACTGGCTGCTCGACCAGAACCTTTCCGAGTACAAGGTTATCCACATCCAGGGTGCTATGGGTTCGGACGCTCAGATCGGACGTACCGGTGCTCTTGACGCTCAGTTTGCTTCGGGCAAGATGACAAAGGTTGTTCAGCAGACAGCTACATGGGATGAGGCAGAAGCTAAGAAGATCGTTGAGTCCGTTATCAACAGCGGTGAAGACTTCAACGTAATCTACGCAGAGAACGACGGTATGGC
>CAMZAI010000014.1 GCA_947304065.1 uncultured Clostridia bacterium
CAGCCTGCTCGCTGTTGCCGTACTTATCCTTTACAGTGATAACGGTCGATCCTACCGTTCCCTTCGGGATGCAGAATCTCGCATAAGTCATCTTGCTGTCGCCGCCTGCCAGATAAGCGACATTTGTATTCGAGGAAGTATACTTGAAATCGTAGTACCATTCCTGCTTATACTCAAAGTTCTTCAGATACAGAGTGATATAACCGTCTCTGTCCTTGGGCGTTTCAACAACATACATATTTCTTTCGAAATCAAGAGGTCTGCTGTAAACATGTACATTCCATACCTCTGTATGGTTGTTTGTAGTATTGGTGAATGTAAGTGTTGCATCGCCGGGTTTGTTGGCCTGTGCATAGTACTCATCGGAGTTAAAGCCCCATCTGTCATTGCGCTCGGGCTTATTGATGATCTTGGTGTTCGAAGAACTTGTAACATAAGTCATCTTTTCGGGCTCGATGAATGCATATCTTCCGACTTCGAGACCGATGTCGTATACAACCTTAGTCTCTTCTACCTGAACGGGAGCAGTGTAAATGGGCTGATATTCGGGCTCAAAGTAGATCTGCTGAATGGGAGGCTCAGGGATAGGCTCAATTGTATTGAGCGGGATCGGCGTAGGCTCCCAGTCGGGATTCATGGGTCCTCTCGGAAGCTCAAGGGGCTCATCGTCGGGATTCGCATGCCCTCTCGGAGGCTGCTCATAGTAAGGAGTAGGCGTAGCTTCCGCGTAAGCGCCGGATACAACTTCATAATCTACTCTGATGATATTATCCGTATTTGAAGGTCTGTCCTGTCTGTCAACAGGCGCATCGTTGCTGCTTACCAGCTCTGTATTTACCTCGTAATACGCATAGCTGCTCCAGTCCTTGTACTCGCTGACCTGATTCCAGTAATCAAAGAACTGATCCTCGATCTGCTGGATCTGCTGATCGGTATAGCCATTATAAGAATAATCATCATCACCCGTATAAAGAGGTTCGGGCTGGTCCTCGGAATAACCTTCACCTATCGAACCGGCCTCATCGTCATCATCATTCTGCTGGTTGTCAATAGGCTGAACATACTGATTGTCATTCTCGTCCGCAAATACGCTCACAGCGGATGAGAAGGTCAGAATAAGTACAAGAAGCAATGCAATAAAACGAACTCTTCTCATTTTGAAAAACCTCCATCCTATATTCTTTAATGAAAGTTACCGGGACATCATTACGATATTCCGGTAACACATCCAAGAAAACATTTTATACTAAACCGATAATTTGAAATACACTCGTAAGTATGAAAAATGAGGTGAATAATTAATACTTATTCCGGATATTTATCCACGATCACGCCGCCTGTCTTATATACAGACTTCTCGGGAACAAAGCCTCTTACGCAGCTCAAAGGATAAACATTGCTGCATCTTCCGACTACTGTGCCGGGATTTAATACAGAATTGCAGCCGACTTCTACATTATCGCCGAGCATCGAGCCGAACTTGCGCAGGCCGGTCTCGATCTTCCTGCCCTTGAACGCAACCGTTACGTTCTTCTTATCCTGCTTTACGTTGCTGGTTACGGCACCGGCGCCCATATGCGCCTTGTAGCCGAGAATTGAATCGCCCACATAATTGTAATGAGGCACCTGAACCTTATTGAACAGGATAACGTTCTTGAGCTCCGTGGAATTGCCTACAACAGCGCCGTCGCCGACAATAGCCTTTCCTCTGATAAACGCGCACTGACGCACCTCTGCGTCACGTCCGATGATGCAGGGACCTGTGATACTTACGGTAGGCCATACCTTGGCGGATTTCGCGATCCAGATATCCTCGCCCTTCTGCTCGAACTCTTCGGGATCAAGTGTGGGACCGAGCTTCTTTATAAAGTCTCCGATATCCGCAAGAACCTCCCAGGGATATGTCTTTCCTTCAAAAACTTCTGCTGCGATCGTCTGTGTCAGATCGTACAGATTGCTGATTTTCATCTCTTCCATTTCTCTAACCTCATATCAAATATTTATGCCAGTGCCTTTATCGCGGCGCCTACGGTGTCATACAGCTTGTTCGCATCTTCGAGGCTCTTGCCCTTGATGCCGTAATAGAACTTGATCTTCGGCTCGGTACCGGAAGGTCTTACACAACACCACATATTGTCCTCGAGTTCGTAATAAAGCACGTTGGAGGTAGGCAGTTCTGTCTCGCCCTTAGTGTTGTTCTCATAGTCGACAACCGTATGCAGCTTGTAGTCGTAAGCCTTGATAACCTTAATTCCTGCAAGTACAGTAAGGGGCTTCGCGCGAAGTCCGTCAAGGATCGCGGCGATCTTCTCCGCTCCGTCGGCACCCTTCATAGTGATCGATACTGCGCCCTCGCGGAAATATCCGTACTCTTCGTACATCTCGAGCATGCGGTCCCAGAGAGACTTGCCCTGAAGCTTATTGTAGGCTGCAGCCTCGCACAGGCCCATAACAGCCACGCATGCGTCCTTGTCTCTTGCATGGGTTCCGATCAGGCAGCCGTAGCTCTCCTCGTAACCGAACATGTACTGCAGGTCCTTCTTGCCCTGCTCAAAGAGCTTGATCTGCTCACCGATATATTTAAATCCGGTCAGGCACTCGATCAGCTTACAGCCGTATTTCTTTGCAACAACGTCGCACATATTTGTGGTAACGATTGTCTTAACAACTGCGCCGTTTGCAGGCAGCTTGCCGAGTTCCTTTCTGGTCTGCAGCTGGTAATCAAGCAGAAGCGTGCCGCTCATATTGCCTGTGAACGCCATGTATTCGCCGGTCTTTGTGTCCTTCGCATATACGCCGAGACGGTCCGCGTCGGGATCGGTAGCAAGGATAATGTCAGCGTCAACCTTCTTCGCAAGCTCAAGAGCAAGCTTGAATACAGCGGGATCCTCGGGGTTCGGGTACCCTACTGTAGGGAACGCGCCGTCCGGAAGCTCCTGCTCGGGAACGACATAAACCTTTTTGAAACCGAGTGACGAAAGCACGCGTCTGACGGGAAGATTGCCTGTGCCGTGCAGAGGCGTATAAACGATAGTAATGTCGTCCGCGGCCTTTTTGATAACGTCGGGACGCAGAACCAGCTTCATCAGCTCCTCGTTGTAGCGGGCATCGATTTCTTCGCCGATCACATTGTACAGGCCCTTCGCCTTCGCATCCTCGATGTCCATGGTCTTGCACTTCGAGAAATCCGAGATCGAATTAACCTTCGCAATGATGTTATTGTCATGAGGAGGCGTGATCTGGGCGCCGTCCTCCCAGTAAACCTTGTAGCCGTTGTACTCGGGCGGATTATGGCTCGCGGTGACTACGATACCCGCGATGCATCCGAGCTCTCTTAAAGCAAAGCTCAGCTCGGGAGTAGGTCTTAATGTATCGAATCTGTAGGTCTTGATGCCGTTCGCGTTAAGAGTCAGAGCAGCCTCGCGGCTGAACTCGATCGACATGTTTCTCGAGTCAAATGCGATAGCCACGCCCTTATCCGCGCCGCCCTGCTCGAGGATATAGTCCGCAAGACCCTGAGATGCACGTCTTACGGTGTAAATGTTCATTCTGTTGGTTCCTGCACCGATCACGCCGCGCAGACCGCCGGTACCGAACTCAAGATTCTTATAGAAGCGGTCCTTGATCTCGTTCTCATCGCCGGCAACAGCCTTCAGCTCAGCCTTCGTAGCCTCGTCAAAGCAGGGCTCCGACAGCCATTTCTCATATTCTTTCATAAAATCCATATAGTAATCTCCGTTTCTGCCCGTAAGGGCAATAAAGTTATCTTTACTCCTTAAGAATTCTACAATAAAATATCCTCCAATACAACCTGAAATGCATTTGAAAATATTGCAAAAATCACAAAATTCACCATCATGCACATTTTTTCACATTTCATAAAATTATCTTCGCAAATTATTGCTTTTCAGATTTTCCTTTGATATAATAAAAATTGATAAAATATGTGCGAAAGGCAGGCAGAAATGCGGCTGAAGCGAAATGAAAGGAGGGGACTTTATGGATCCGAGACTTGAAGAATCCGTTAAGATCTTAATAAGCGAAGATTCCATGGAAGCCAAGCTTTATCTGTCTTCCACTCCTCCTTCATGGGGCGATGATGTTACATCACTTTATACGTTTGACGCCATTATGGAGTTCCTTAAAGAGAACGGCGTAAAAGCAGGCATTGACCAGGCCCTTCTTAAAAGCATCATTATCAATAAGCTCTACGATACATATCATCTCATTGCCAAGGGCAGACCTGCCGTAAACGGCAAAGACGGATTTTTCACATATCTTTTCAAGACAGAGATAGACAACAAGCCGAAGGTTCAGGCCGACGGTTCTGTTGATTACCGCAATATCGAGATGTACGAGTCCGTCCAGAAGGATCAGGAGGTCGTAACCTACACTCCCGCCACAAAAGGCAGCTTCGGTTTTGATGTGAAGAATAAATTCCTCTCCTGCATCCCGGGCAAGGACCAGTCGCCTCTGAAAGGCGAGGGCTTCTATGTTTCTGAGGACGGGAATCACTACTACTCCAACCTGACCGGCAAGATCGAGCTTTTCAGTGATAATTCATTGCATATCACAAACACTCTCGAGATCAAGGGCGACGTGGACATGACGACCGGCGACGTGGTCTTCGGCGGCGACGTTATCGTCCATGGCAATGTCATGACCGGCACCAGCATCCGCTGCAAGGGCAATCTTACTATCCTCGGCAGCGTCGAAGAAGCCAATATCTATGCAGGCGGCACTATCGAGATAAAGGCCGGCATGCAGGGCGGCACCAAAGGCAGCGTAATCTCCGACTGCGATGTCTGGGCGAAGTTCTTCGAGTCAGCCAGCATCCATTGCAAGGGCGATTTCCATGCGAATTCGATCATGAACTGCGATGTCTTCTGCGAGGGCAATATATACGTAACCGGCCGTTTCGGCATCATCGTAGGCGGCAGCACTACCTGCTCCGGCAATATCGAAGCCACGATCATCGGCAACCTCTCCGAGGTAAAGACCATGATCAACGCCGGCACAAACCCGAACACCATCACCGAGATCTCCGCTCTTGAGGCCGACATAAAAGAGGATGAAGGCAAGCTCGAAAAGCTTCACGAAGTCCGCAAAAAAATGGTTCAGATCACCAATCCGACCGACGCCGCAAAGTTCAACGAAACCATGGAGCAGATCGAAACCTCCATCACTGCTCTCAGCGCCCAGTTGAAAGAAAAAACCACCGCGCTGAACCAGAAGCTGTTCCTGATCTCGACCTACTCGAGTTCAAAGATCATCGTGCAGAAATTCCTCTATCCCGGAGTATATGTTACGATCAACGGCCTGCACTATAATTCAAGAGATACGTTCACGAATGTCACGCTGAAGGATACAGGAGGACAGGTACAAGTGATAAATAATTTCTAAGCATATAGAAAAGAACTCCTCCCCACAGAATGTGGGGAGGAGTTTTCATGCTATTCAATTATTCGGGTCCATCGATCTTAATCTTAATATTTGTAAGTATCATATCAGGCGAAGTGAATTTAATAAAGAATACAGATCCTTCAGTTACCCCTTCTATTGCAGTAATACCGGAAGTCATGCCATTAGCATCATGTTCTGCTTCGTCAGTTTTCAAAACAACACTGCCAAGATTAACCGTAGTTGCCGATCCTGATACTGCTGCAGTTATTTGATAAGTCTGAACAAAATCAAATTCAATAGGATCTGCTGAGTAAGTCATATCAGCGTATATGTCTCTTAATGAAGAACGATATAAATATAATGTATATATACCACTTGCTTCGTTTGATACAACATCTACATCATTAGTTTCAGATAAATCTGCATGTCTAACAGTCCAAATACGATATATATTTCCGGCTTTAAACTTAGGATTTAATGAAAGTCTGTCATCAGAAGGAGTTCCTGATGATAAAGTATATTGACCGTATTTTATATTAATTCCAGAAACTCCACTTATCCTATATAATGCTTGATCTTCATCAAGAACAAGACTATCGGCAAGATCAGAATTCATCACTTCATATAATGATTTACCGTTTTCTTTACGTAAACCATTATTACCTGAAACAATTATCTCATCACATACGTCTGAGAATCCTGTTCCGTTTGGAACAACATAAACATAGCCATATCCTGATGTATTAGGTCCATTTTCAGCAATCTGAGCATCGCCATACATTTCTGTTCCGTAAGGATTTAGCGCTTTATGTTCATATACTACACCTTGATAATTTGTATATGTTAACGAAGTATATGCTCCAGGTGAATCACCACTTACATACCATCCTGCATGCTTTACAACAGGTGAACATGTCATACCATCGAGATATCCGTAATTCGAAGGTCCCGCAATATATTCCCATAAAGGAAGCTCTACTGATCTTAATGTATCCGTATGTTTCATTGTGCATACATAAAAAGTATCTGATCGACTTTCAAAAGTAATTGTTCGTTTTGCAAATCCATTAGGCGTAGCTTGTCCGCCAAACATCTCAGGATCATCTATTATATAAAGAGCGCTTTCCCAATTAGGATACAGATCAACTATGCCACCATCAGCATATTGAATCAGATCATCCGTGAGTTCTTCGATTATTCCATCATATTCATCCACTATCCATCCATCAATGAATCTAAATCCTTCATAAGATGAAGAATACGGAGCCTGTGCAGCTATTCCGTACGAATAGTTAAGCGCAACTGTAGCCGACTCCACTGAATCGTAGGAAATTTCTTCAATCCTATCTTCCAATGTGTCGTTACTATTGTTTAAGCACATAAATCCATCATCATTATCAAAGTTATAATGAAGGACAGCTGTATATCTTACAGGTAATTTAATTGTAAGAGATACTGAGCCGGAACCGCCAAGAGACTCCGCACTTATTGAACTGATTCTATTACTTCCGTTAAACCAATAAATTGGTGTCGATGAGCTGGCAACATCACCATCTGCCATAGATATTGAACCGGGAAGTGAAATTGATGCAGATCCCTTAATAGTAAATGAAAAGCTGCTGTCACCGGGCTGAGCGGGCAGATCTTCAATGAAATCTCTGCCGGTAAAACTACTAAATACGGCCTGACCGATATAAGAATCCGAATATGAAACTGTTACACCCACCTCTGCTATAGGCGTAGGCTCCTCTGTAGGCTCGGGAGTCGGCTCTTCTGTAGGAGAAGGAGTCGGGCTCGGAGTAGGAGTAGGCGTCGGTGTAGGCGACGGCGAAGGTGTAGGAGTCAATGTCGGTGAAGGCGACGGTGAAGGCGACGGTTCAGGTGTTGGTGTAGCTGTAGGTATAGTCGACGGAGTTGGTACAGGAGTTAATGTAGGCGGCTCTGTCGGAGGCGTTGTGGGCCTAGGTGTAGGCGTAGCCGTAGCAGGTACGGGCGTAGCTGTAGCCGTAGGTTCCGGCGTAGGCGTTGCCGTAGCTTCGGGTGTAGGTGTTTCTGTAGGATCAGGTGTAGGTGTTTCTGTAGGATCGGGTGTAGGTGTCTCAGAAGGCTCTTCAGTAGGCTCGGGCGAAGGCGTAGGAGTTGTTCCGCCGCCTACAGTATTCTTCATCCTGTCGCTGAGTTCCAGCTCATCCGCATGATCCAGGATCATCTGCTTATAATGCTCGGTATCAACTTCACCGGATGCTTCTATACCACGCTCTTTAAGTGTCTGAACAGCTTCTTCGATAGAAACAACGTTAACCTGAGACAGATCTATGTCATCTACTATCTCAAAAATATCTTCAGGTCCCTCAACGGTAATACCCTGACCAACCCCTGCCGCAGCATATACAACGCCCTGGGGAGTCTGAATAGCGATGATCGCACTGCCCTCTAGACATGCTGCTTCAGAAATAAATATCGTTTCGCCGTTTACTTCTTTTTTATCAACCCGCAGACCTACGATCGTGCCACGGATAGCCATGGTAGTATTCGGAGTCTGGATGGAGAACGACGAATCGCCATTCAGTTTATTCTGTACTTCGCACAAAATATCACCGCCGGAGTTCAGATGAATGACGCTTTTACTCTTCTGAGCCGTTCCGGTCGCTTCGATCGAGAAATTTGTGCCGGGCTGGGCATAGACGAATTTATCGTCATCAAGACAAAGTCTGATGAAGGAATCGCTCGAATTACCTACAACGACACCATCACCTGACTTCAGTTTCATGTCTTTGTAGACGCTAAGCTCCTTATTGCCGCGGTTTAAAACAGCCTCACCGAAAATATCGAAGACTGTTATCTGCCTGGCTTCCAAGTCGTTCGAGCGCCCGTTAAGGATCAGCACAACGATCAGTGCGATAACGATCACACCGGCCAATGCGCCTCCTCCTATGTAGAGTGTCTTTTTGTTCATGGGTGTTGCCTCCTCACAACTTAATCCTATTCCCAGTTATCCTTTTATCCTTTATCTTTTATCTTTCCTCTTCCGGTACAAAGCAGTCTCTCGCTATCTCTACAAGACCGATATCGAGCTTGCCTTCCTTCGCCATCGCGCGAAGTATCTCAAATGTCTCGGCGAGCGAGCTCTGCTTACGGTAAGGTCTGTCGGACGATGACAGCGAATCGAATACATCCATGATCGTAAGAATCCTGACTTCAAGCGGGATATCATCTCCGCTGAGCTTGTTCGGATAACCCGATCCGTTGATGAATTCGTGGTGCGCGCCTGCGATAAACCTTACCTTGTCGTACTTCGAACCGAACTGGATCTTAGAAAGGATCTTATCGGTAAATACAACGTGCTCTTCGATCTTTGCACGCTCGGCTGCCGTAAGGGTTCCCTTGCGGATCTTCAGCTCCTCGCGCTCTTCTTCGGTAATGAATTCAACCTTCTCATCGCCGGGTCCTGAGTAAACAAGACTCTCAAGCGAATCGATCTTCGCGAACGCATCATCGTCAAGGAAAGGTACTATGTTGGATTTTTCGACAAAATCAATGCTATTGTTAAGGTCTTCGAGTGATTTTTCATAATCTGAGTCATTTAATTCACCCGAAAGATGCTTATTTTCAAGGATCAGCTTAATGTACTTCCAACGCATCCTCATAATGGGAAGCATCGAAGAAAGTCTGTCGGACTTGTTCATGACCTCAAGCGGGATAACGACCTTTCCGACGTCATGAAGCATCGCGGCGAGCATAAGCTGCTCTCTCGTCTCCTCATCGAAGCTGTAAGGCGTTTTGCCGAGCTTATTAAGCTTGTTAAGGTAGTCAACAAATGTGGTGCAGTATTTCGCCACATTATAGGTGTGCTTCGCGTTGTAAGGCGTTCTGGCGTCGATTACGGTCGCGAATGAGGAAACGAAGGAATACATCTGATCCTTCAGTTCCTTCAGCATGATCATGTTTGAAAGCGAGATCGCTGCCTGCGAAGCAAGCGAGTAGGTTACGTATTCCTGATCCGTTCCGAAACCGCAGATATTGTTATCGTCATCATGGGCGTTCATCAGCTGAAGTACACCGATCAGCTCCTCATCGTGATTTATGAGAGGGATAACCAGCATCGAACGCGTCTCGTAACCGGTCATGCGGTCGTACTCGCGGGGGCCCTTCCAGTCGAAATTATCGTCCGCGTAAACATCCTCAATATTGACCGATTTCTTATGGATCGCAGCGTAAGCGCAGACATATTTTTCATCGAGCGCTACCGGCTGCATCGTGATCGGTTCACCGTTCCTGCCCTCGTATACGTTCATGCGGTCATTGCGCAGGATCTTGAAGTAAAGCTTATCATCCTGAAGGATATAGAGCGTACCGGCCTCGCAGCGTGTCAGAGACATAGCCTCACTGACGATCAGATCGAACAACTTAAAGTGGTCTCTCTCGGCCGTAAGCGCAATACCTATATCAAGAACACGCTTCAGGTCATTTGTGATCGCGAGCCTCGTTCTGCGCCTTCTGTCGAAGAAATACAGATGGTTCTTAGTCAGGTAATCATAAGACTTACGTACATTATCGATTCCGTTGACCTCGATCAGGAACGAGCAACGGTTGCGCTTGAAGATTCCGCTGTTGATGAGCAGCCAGGGAAGGCGGCCGTCACCGATAGGCAGATGCGAATCCTCGTCCTTGAAGTTATCATTCGCATGCACATGACGGATGAACGGTCCGAGTTCCTCGATCCATGCCTCAAGCGGGAAATCCCAGAGGAAAGCATGGGCAATATCAAAGCAGACGCCGAAACGCTCTTCCGATCTCATTTCCACGGCAAGCTTTTTGAGCAGTTCGGGCGAATCATCAAACATATTCTCAATGAAAATACACTGATTCGGGAATTCCTCAAGCAGCTCACGGTAGAACTCCGCATTGTCAATTACCCACTTCTCGCGGTATGAATATGACTTAAAGCCGGTAATATAATTCGTGTGGAAAATGACCGCGCGGCAGCCGAGCTCCTCAGCGATCTTCATGCTCTGGCGGCATCTCATGCGCGAATTGTTGCGAACGAATTCATCGCTGCTGTTAACTACGATATCAAGGAAAGCGCCGTGCAGCGTATCCATGCTGCGGTCGCGGTCCAGCGACTTATAGGTGTCAATGATCTTCCTGCAGAGCTCCTCATTGTCCACATTCGAAGGAATGAAGAACTCATTGTACTCGAACGCTGCATCGAGCTCTTTCGCGAGATCGCACCACTTCTGTGCCTCTCTGTAATTGGGGATGATATGAAGCTTCGGTGCTCCGTACTGTGCTGAAATGTAATCGTCTAAATCAAATCTGTCCATGGCTTACCCTGTTCCTTTTAGTTTTCTTTCCCGATTCGCTCCTGCTCTCAATGTAGCCGGGCTTATCGATAACTTTCACAACATTATAAACAAAGATCTCGTTTGACTTACCCTTCAGAGGGATCGTACCAATCTCCTCTGTCTCGATCCAGTCCTTGACAATGTCGTAAACAGCCTGAGAAATTAGGATCTGACCTGCCTTCGCATTAGCCTCGAGACGGGCCGAAGTATTGACTGTATCGCCGATAGCAGTGAAATCCATACGGAATTCGGAACCGATATTGCCTATTGTTGCAGGTCCGCAGTTAACGCCGATACCGTAATTGATCGTTCTGCCGTGCTTTTCGAGCAGCTTCTGCGCAAGCTCCTGCGAGCCGAGCGCTATATCCCACGCAGTGTGCACAGCTCTGTAAACGTAATCGTCCAGGTCGTTCGGCGAGTTGAATACGGCCATCGCCGCATCTCCGATGAACTTGTCGAGCGTTCCCTTGTTCTTGAAGATCGCGTCCGTAACGAGTCCAAAGTACTCGTTCAGGATGCTAACTACTTCCTCTGGATGCAGACCTTCGGACATCGTCGTGAATCCGCGGATATCGATGAACAGTACCGCAATATCCTTTGTCTGTCCGCCAAGCTTCAGTTCATAAGTACCGCTGTCGGCCATTTCATCAACGACTTCGGGTGCAACGTACATCTTGAACGCGTTGTTGATCTTGTTCTTCTCGGCACGTACCACAAGGTAATGGAGCGCGATCGCGGTAACTAGAACAATGAATGCAGGAACAATGAAATATACAACCTGCAGGTAAATGCCGCTTTTTCGCGCTATATAGTTCGCGAGGAAATCAAGAATAATAGCTCCGACCGAACCGATAATGGCGATCGGGAGGGACGAGAAATAAACGAAGAATACCAGCGCTATGCTGAGGATGCTGTATACAATAGCGGTTGCTGTTCTGCTGGCCTGAATCTGCAGCTTTCCCTGAGCAATCGCCTCAAGAGTATTTGCATGGATGTCAACTCCGTACATCTTTTCGCTTCTTGTGGCCGGTGTAAAGAAATCGTCCTGCATTCCGCGATCGTATCCACCCACGAATACAATACAATCAGCGCATCTTTCAGCAAGCTCTTTGGGAGTAAACTCCAAAGCCTGATAAAAAGGGATATAATCAAAAGGTTTTCCATTCTTGGGGAATCCCTTTGAATAAGTGAAATAGATTTTTTTTGTTCCGTCCTCCAGGTATTTATGGGGAACATATTCCTCACCGTTATACTCTAAGTAGCTCTTATAAGCAGCCAAAGCAAGTGAGTCGATTTTTTCTCCGCTGTAGATATCAGTAAATACGGTACGTGCATATCCGTCATCACTTACCGAATTATTGGTCAAGGCAACTTTTGCGATCTTATCCAGTGCAGGATAAGGTCTGGCTATATTCTGAAGTACCGCGACCTCATATACATTTCCGTCATATACTTCATTTACGTTAACTCTTTGCTTGCCAATCGTGTAATAAATACCCTGAATCGTGTCACCGTACTTTTCACAGGTATCTGCAAATCGCTGATCGCCCTCAGCATCACCGTTTCTTGTAAACAGAATATCGAAGCATACCACAGCCGGTCTGCTGTCATCTGATGGATCAGCAGTGCCGCCATCATAATGAAGATTGTCCAGCAGATCAGCATATAATCCTCTTGACCAGGTCTGGAAATCTCCGTACCTTTCAAGTGCTTGAGTTTCAGCATCAATGCCGATCACAACAATATCCAGTGAAACATTATCATCCGGCTGATACAGAGCGTCATTAATCCTTAGATCAAGTGCTTCCAATGCTCTGTAAGCAAGAGAACCTGAAACGAAGTAATGAAAATCCTGACTGTCTAATCTGTTATTTCTGGCAGCCTTTGTTTTATCCGCAAACGCCAGTATAAACACCAACAGTCCCGTCACCAGTGCCGCGATTATTATTTTATAATTGATCTTCTTGATAGTTTTCACTTTCCACCCCTGTTAATGATCAAGTATAGGTTCTGTCTCAAAGAATTCCTTTGCGAGCGTTACGAGCGTTCTGTCAAGCTTGCCCTCTTCGACCATAGCCGAAAGGATCTTCAGCGCGCCTTCTTTGTCGTGGGCCTTTTTGTACGGTCTGTCGTCGGCTGTCAGCGAATCGAATATATCCATGATCGTAAGTATCCTTACTTCGATAGGCAGGTCGCAATCAGTCAGCTTGTTCGGATAACCGGATCCGTCCAGATACTCATGATGTGCGCCGGCAATGAAGCGGACGCGGTCATATTTCTCACCGAAGGTGATCTTCTCGAGTATCTTCGTCGTATAGACCGCATGCATCTCGATAGCCTTGCGCTCATCGGATGTGAGCGTGCCCTTGCGGACTCTTAAGTCCTCGGCTTCGAGATCGGATACAAAGCTTATCTCATCTCCGTCGAAGGTCACATATCTCTCCGCCGCGATCTCCTCGACCTTCTCCAATGTCTCGGTGTCCAGGAAACCTGCGGTATTCACCTTCATGATGAATTCAATGTAATCGTTGTATCTCTTCGCAGTCCTCACATATTCCTGATCTGTGATCGTACCGGCGTATTTTTTAACCCGCAGATCGGTCAGGATAAAGCGCCATCTCTCGCGCATCCTGTCAATGAACGGTCCGAGTCTGTCGGCCTTGTTCAGCAGGCTTCGGGATACCGACATCTTGCCGATATCGTGCAGAGATGCGGCCATATAGAGCTGATCGCAGCTGTTCTCGTCGAGGGTGGGATTATCTCCGCCTTCCTTCGCTCTCTTGTTCAGGAACTCGGCGAAGTCCCAACAGTACTGCGCCACGTGGCGTGTGTGATTCGCATTAAATGGCGTTCTGGTCTCTATCGCATCGGTAAAGGAAAGGGCTATCGAATCCAGCAGTTCCTGCAGCTGGTTGATCATGTTCCTGTTTGAGAGGCTGACAGCCGCGAGCGAACCGATCGCTTCGCAAATGGCCTCTTCCTGCTCGGTGTAAGCGACAATATTGCCGTCAGGGTCGAGTGCATTGATCAGCTGAAGAACGCCGATCACTTTCTGTTCGTGATTTATCAGGGGAACGACCAGTTCGGAGCAGGTATGATAATCGTTGAGCTTATCGTACTTCTTCGGACCTTCCCAGTCGAATTCTTTGTCGTTATAGACGTCTGCGATGTTTTTTGTCGTCTTGGTCCTGGCAACATAAGCGCAGACAGATGTGGATTTCAGCTCTACCGGAGGCAGATCCACGGGCTTGCCGTCGCCGCCTCTGCGGAATTCCTTCGAGCGGGTTATCATGATCATGAAATAAAGGGCGTTGTTGATCATAATGTAGAGAGTTCCGCCGTCGGAATTCGTGATATTCATCGCGTCATTAATGATCTCTTCCAGCAAACGGGGATAGCTCATCGGCCGCGTCAGGTTTTTCGCGATTTCTAAGATCTCCTCCGTCAGATTCTCATCTAAAATCATAGTTTTATCCCTTTATCTCTTTCTGAAAAAATACAAAAATCTTCAACAATTAATTATACAATTTACACGCGTAACTTTCAAGTAATAGTTACTATTCACAGTTAATCTGTGCAAGAAAAAATGCGAACTTGTTCGACATTTTTTCTTAAAACAGAATTAACTGTAAAGGATGGACAAAAGTGACGAATAAACATAAGCTGCGAAGCAGCGACTTTCTGCAGGGCAGAAAGGTTTATGAGTTCTTTTGTACAGCTGTGAATAGTAACGGATAAAACTATGAAAAACGCCGCATTTTCAAAGAATGCGGCGCTTGATCTGCAATATTTGATTATGCGTTATCTTTATTTTCGATCACGGCGATGTAAAGTCTGATAAATTCCTCGTCATTAAACATAACGGGGATCGATATCGCGGGTGTTTCGGTCTGGATCTTAAGCTTATCTCCGTGCATCGACAGAGGCGGCGTAATATCGAAGATAATGTTCATCGTCGAAAACAGCGTGGAGGTATTGCCCAGGATCATGTTGCCCAGCTCCTGGAGCGCCGAGCAGGCCATCGGGTCGAGCGAGGTAACGGGCATGCCCATCATCATCGTGCTCGCGATGGACATGGCCTTCTGGTCTTCGATTTCAAAGAAAACCTGGCCTTTCATCGCTCCCGTAACACCAACCTGGATCAGGAATGTATTCGCCGGGAAATCAAGGTCCTTAATGCTGGGCTTTCCAACCTTACCTCCGGCTATTCCAAGCATCTCAAAGACGGTGATCGTAGCCTTAAGAAATGGATTTATGTACTTAATGTCAAGCGTATCTGCCATAACTATCTCCTAAAACATAAAGTTATGTTCACGAACTTCAAAAACTTTATATGATATTTTTATATTTTGTAGTTTATCATAATTTCATTCCAATATCAAGAAGAAAATCACCTAAACATAAGATAAAGGAGATAGATCAGGGTTCCTGTAAGACCGATGCATATCAGCATCAGACTGAATGACAGAGCGCCCGAAACGATCTTGTAGTAAATCTCTGTTTTTATATAGCCTCTCTTCATCCTGTCGAGCTTTGGATGACGTTTTTTCTCGAGATCCTTAAATACATGTACGCGCATCAGGTCGACGATTCCCGCGAATGTATTGCCGAGGATCATGCCGAGCTTCTCTCCCACCGCCATCGTGCATTTCCAGATGCCTTTCAGTATCCTGTCAACACACAGATGTCTGAAAATAAACGGGAAGAATCCGGTGAGCAGCGGTCTGTAAACAAGTTCTTCGAGGTCAAGCTTCGCGGGCCAGCGGTTGAGGTAAACGGGCGACTTGCGCCTGTCGCCTTCGGTCAGCCAGAGTCTGATCAGAACGAAGAATACCGTACCGATCCCGAGAGATATCAGTGAACCTTTCAGATTCTCCCACGAGAACAGCTTAAGTCCTTTAAGGACTTCCAGCTGATGATGCTCGTATTCCGCAGTATTGAAGCTTCCCATGAGAACGGCCACTCCGTTTACGAACAGCTTCGGAGCCGTGCCGAACAAAAGGATGAGCGCTGCCGGGATGCCTATCGAAACATATGTGAGCGCAGATATCGACTTATCCTTGCCTGCGTATTTGCAGTCCTTATCGGGCCGGTCGACAAATATCGCATGGAATATCTTCATCATGTACGCGAAGGTCATTCCGCCGCTGACAAGGAACAGAATCTCTATTGTTTTGAAAAGAGGCGCCAGACTCCCGGCCTCATGAATGTATTCGACAAGTCCTTCATGTATAAGAGTCTTCGAAACATAACCGCTCAGCATCGGAACGCCTGAAATTCCGAGAGCCCCCACAGCGAACATAACCTTAAGCAGCGGAATATCGCGTCCGTAGCCCTTCAGGTCGTTCAGGTTCAGCATATGGCAATTCATATAGATCGCGGCCGCGCAGAGGAACAGCGTGAGCTTGAACAGCGAGTGATTGACCATATAGAGCATTGCGCCCGACATAGCGAGTGTGCACTCTTCCTTCAGCAGGGGAATAAGTCCGCATCCGATCAGTATAAAGCCTATCTGTGAAACCGAGGAGCATGCGAGCGTACGCTTTAAGTCTACCGAGAATACGGCAAGGATCGCTCCGAGAAGCATCGTGACCGTACCGAGCAGAATCACGGTAAATCCGAACGCGAAATTCTCCGCAAATATCTCAAGTACCAAGATCAGTACGCCGAAAATACCGCACTTTGTCAGTACGCCCGAAAGCAGTGCAGATGCGGGTGCCGGTGCCACGGGATGCGCCTTTGGCAGCCAGATGTGCAGAGGGAACATACCGGCCTTTGCACCGAAACCGAACAGTATGCATCCGCCTGCGGCGTACAGTGCTTTGATCTTAGCAGGATCGCCCGACGCGAATATCTCCGAGCATGCCTTCTTCAACATGCTCATATCGAGCGTTCCGGTCATATGATTTACCAGAAGCAGGCCCATCAGCATCACAAGACCGCCTATGACCGCTACGGCCAGATATGTCTCAGCCGCGCGCATCGATTCCTTTTTCTCTGTATGCGCAACATACGCGTACGATGCGAGCGACATGATCTCAAAGAATGTAAATGTAGTCAGCAGGTCCGCTGAGATAAATACTCCGAGCGTAGCCGCGAAGGTCCACATCGAAAGGCAGTAATACCTGACATTGTTCTTCGCGTCGCCGAAATACTGGAGCGACGATGCCGTCGAGCTGAACCACATGATCACTGTAACGCACAGGTATACGATCCTGAAACCGTCGAGCCTGAACGATAGTCCGAAACCCTCGACAAATGGCACAGTAAGATAAGGCATTCCGTCAGCCCTCACGGAAAGCCAGATGGCCGCGACAGCGATCAGAGCCTCTTCGACTACCGAAGAGAGCGCGATCCGCTCGGTCCTCTTCTTATCCGCTCCCGAAAGAAAGATAAAAAGGGACGAGACAAACGGCCACAATATGAGTAAAAGCAGAAATACATTGCCTTTCATTTCCAAAACTCCTGCTTAAAGTAATCCCGAAACCGTCTTGAGATAAGACGAAAGCGGCTGCCACCAGATACCGAGTATCAGAGTGACTGCGGATGCGAGTCCCACAGGGAACATCATCTTCCATCCCGGATCGTGACATTCCTCGAAACGGTCGCATTTCGCGTTATCCTTCGGAAAATATCCGCGGATAAGAATGTTCAAGAGATAAACGGCTGTCAGCAGCGCTGAAATGATTATCGCGAAAGCGCCGACATAATCCATCACTCCCCCGCCGTCTATCGAAGCCCGAAGAAGGCTTATCTTGCTGTTAAAGCCCATGAACTGGGGCACGCCGATGATCGAGAGCGCTCCGAATATCAGGCAGATGAATATGCCCTTCATACGCTTGCCGAGCCCGTCGATCTCGTAAATATAGCATTTGCCCGTAACATGCATTATCGCGCCGACGCTCAGGAAAAGTGCTATCTTCGTGACCGCGTGGGCCGCCGTATGCATGAGTGCCGCGTACATGCCCATGGGAGTCATTATGCACGCGCCGAACAGTATGTAGCTCAGGTTGCTGATCGTCGAATATGCCATTCTGCGTTTTAAGTGAGGCTCCTTGACCGCCATCGTCGATCCGTACAGAACGGTCAGCGCGCATAACGCTATTGATGCATATTGAGCCCAGGTCCCTCTTATCAGTTCGGTTCCGTAGACATAGTATATAAGCCTGATAACAGCGAACGAACCGGCTTTTACGACCGCTACCGCATGGAGCAGCGCCGTAACGGGCATCGGAGCGACAGCAGCCTTGATCAGCCATTTTCCGAAAGGCATCATCGCCGCCTTTACGGAAAAACCGCAGAACATCATGAAGAATACGAATACGAGCACGCCCTTGCTCACCGTACCGGGCACCACGCCTCCTCCGAGCCTGAAGGTCAGATCGGAGCCGTTCATGAACAGTACGATAATGCCCACAAAGGCGAACGAAGCTCCGCCGAGCATATATGTAAGATACTGACGTCCGGCCTTCATCGCCTCGTCCGTCATCTCATGCATTACAAGCGGAAATGTGCAGAGCGTCAGGAATTCGTAGAACACATACATTGTAAATAAGTCGCCTGCGAAAGCAATTCCGAGCACCGCGCCGAGCGTCATCATGAAGAAAGCGAAGAACTTGTTCTGTCTCTCCTCGTCCTCCATATATTCAAATCCGTACAGCAATGTGAGCGGCCAGAGCACCGAAACCATGACGGCAAAGAATCTGCCCAGTCCATCGGTCCTGAACGCTATATCAAGTCCCTCAAGGAGCCTTAACAGCACGAATGACCCGTCGGTACCTTTCAGCACCACAAGCAGGACCAGGGCCAGATTGATCAGCGATTCGATAAAGACCGCCGTATTCCTCGCCCTGTTCCCTATCTTGGGAAATATGAGCAGCACCGCACCTGTCAGGGCAGGCAGCAGCACCGCGACCAAAATCCAAAAAGAAGACATCTCTACTCTCCTCTTATATCAAAGACCGATCTCGGAAATAACGTTCATGATACCGTTCTCTATGAATCCCGGGAACATGCCGAACACAAGCGCGAGCACCGACAGAATGATGATCGGAACAAGCATGATCGGACGGGGCTCGCATTTCTCAAGTCCCGAAGTATCAAAGTCATGTCCGGGGAAGAATCCGTCTATCGTGATCGGAAGCAGGTAACCTGCAGTCAGCAGCGCGCTCACCAGGAGAACTACGGGACCGATATATCCTGCCGCTCCGATATTCGCGTCAAGCGCTCCGCTGCAGAGGAACCATTTGCTCACAAAGCCCGTAAAAGGCGGGATGCCGACGAGCGCCAGCGATGCGAACGTAAAGCCCCAGATAGTGATCGGCATGTGCTTTCCGATAGCCTTAAGTCCGTCGACGACGGTAACGCCGGTCTGATGAATGATCGCACCGGCCACAAGGAAGAGATCGTCCTTGATGATCGAGTGGAATATCACGTGAAGGAGCGCTCCAAGGAATCCCAGCGGATGAAGCGTCGAAAGACCGAACAGCACGTATGAAACCTGGCTGACGGATGAATATGCCAGTCTCTTCTTTAAACCTTTTTCGAGATAGGCCATCATCGAGCCGAGGAATACGGTCACCAGAGTGAGGATGATCCATGTGTACTGTACCCATGTGCCCCTGATGAAATCAGCGCCAACGCTGTAGAATACCACTCTGATGATAGCGATAACGCCCGACTTTGTAATAACGCCCGAAAGTACTGCTGATGCGGGAGCCGGTGCCACGGGATGGGCGGTCGGCAGCCAGTCGTGCAGAGGGAAAAGACCTGCCTTGCAGCCGAAACCGATGATCGCGAGCAGAACGAAAGCCAGAAGCAGGTTCTCATGTCCCGCAACCTTCGAAGGATCGACGATGCCGCCTCCGGTGAAGCTGTACGAGCCCGCATATGTGTAGATCAGGAAAATTGCTACAAGTGAAAGGAATGCGCCGGCGATCGAATAATACAGGTACTTTTTGCCTGCGTCGATTGCTTCCTCGGTAAGCTCGTGAAGTACGAGAGGCAGCGAGATCAGCGTCATCATCTCGTAGAACAGATACATGGTCAGAAGGTTCGACGAAAGGTAGATACCGTTCAATACGCCGAATACCATCATGTAGAAAGCGAAGAAACGGTTCTTGTTCTCCTCATGCTCCATGTAGCCCATTGCGTAGAAGCCGACAACGGTAAACATAAGGCTCATCAGCGTTCCGAATATCTTCGAGAGACCGTCGGCCTTAAGGCCTATGCTCACATTCTCGGTGACGGACCACAGAGTTACGCTCCCGCCCGCCGTATAAAGGCAGCAAAGCGTGATCACGCTCGATAACAGCAGCATGCAGCCCACATATATGTTCCTGGCCTTATCTTCCTTCAAAGGCCTTATCAGGAACAGGAGCACGCCCGCGATTATCGGGAAAAGTATGGATGAAAGAATCAAAAATGCGCTCAATTTTCTGCCTCCACATCAATTGAATAAATTTAATCCGTTTTCTATGATCGTCATGATCGGTTCCGCTGCGATGCCGAGAACAAAATTCAGCACCGTCAAAGCGACGATCGCGATGTAATACTGCGTCTTCGCGGGTCTTTCATGAACAGCTCCGGAGAAATACGGTTCGCCCGCGCTCTCCGATCTCCTGTTCTCCGAATAGAGAATGACCACGGCGCGCAGGAAATATACGCAGTTCAGCAGCGTGGAAACCGCCAGCGCTATCAGCGTAACGAGCATCTTCCCGTCCGAAGCGATACCGGCCTTCGCGAACCATACCTTTGAGATAAAGCCCGCGAGCAGCGGAAATCCTACCATCGAGAAAGCTCCGACCGAGAAGCACAGCGCCGACGCCTTATATTTGTGGCCGAGTCCGTACAGCTCGCTGTAACGCTTTGAATGCGAGCCTTCCGTAAATTCCGTCGAGGAAATGAACAGCAGCGCCTTTGTGCAGCCGTGGGCGAAAATATGGAATATCGCGGCCACAAAGCCTATCGCCGTGCCTATTCCGATGCCCATGTAAATGTATCCGATCTGCGCTACCGAGGAATAAGCGATCATCTTTCGGATGTTCTTTTCTCTGATCGCGAGTACCGAACCGAGAATGATCGCTACAACGCCGAATGCGTACAGGATGTTAAGAACGCTGGAATTACGCACGACCTCTATTCCGAAAACCCTGTAATAGATCTTTATCAGCAGGAAAATGTAACCCTTTGAAACGACCGAGCTCAGCAGCGCGCTCGAGCATGCGTTTGACGTTCCGTAAGCTTCCGGGATCCATGAATGGAACGGGAAAAGACCCGATTTTATCGCAAGTCCGACAGACATCAGCGCGATGATAACGGTAAGCGTCGTCTTGTAAGAATCATGCGCTGCAATATCGGCCACGGCTTCCCGGATATTCGACATCAGCAGATGTCCGGTGATCGTATACAACAGCGAAACTCCGATCAGGAAAAGACCGGAACCCACAAGGCTTATTACCATGTATCGAACTGCCGTAACGATCGATTTGCCGAGCTGTCTGATCATGATCAGGCCGCAGCCCGCGATCGTATTGATCTCGATGAAAACATAAGCGGTGAACAGATCGTTCGTGTAGATCATCGCAAGCAGCGACGCCACCATCATATCCACGAGGATGAAATACAGATTCTGCTTGTCATCCTCCACGTCCTCCAATATCGCGTTCAGACCGCCGAGCACCGCGCAGAAAGCTATCGAAGATACGAACAGCGCAAGTATCGCCTCGAGCTCTCCCGCCCTGATCTCATTACCCCAGGGCGCCGGGAAATGTCCCATATAGTATACGAAGGACTCGCCGTTAATGTGCAGCTTTATCAGCAGTACCGAAGACAAAACGATAACAAGCCCCAGAACGATCCTCGTCAGGTGCCTCGCGTATTTGCCGTTCAGAACGAAGGTCACTATCGCGCTGAACATGCACAACATTATTGAGAAAAAAGGAAAGTTGTTGATAAAGTCCATCATGTCAGATCCTTCTTCCTTACCTGCATCAGTATCAGATCAAGGTCAAGAGTGTGATATTCCCTGTACATGCGAATCGTCATCGAAAGCATAAGTGCGGTAACGCTGACCGAAACAACGATACCCGTGAGTACCAGGCCGCTCGGTATCGGATTGATATACGCAGAAGCGTCGGTCACGCCGTCGATGATGATCGGCGCTTTAAGCCCCGTGATATAGCCCTGCGACGCGAGAAGCATATAGATCGCGGTATCCATGATGTTCAGGCCTATTATCTTCTTGATCATATTCCTGTGAAGGAGCAGATTGGCAAAACCGATGATAAAGAGTATCACCGATACCACATCCGTCAAATGATTCATAATTGTTTCGTACATCAGATCCTACCTCTCCTGACAAGCGCGTAAAATGAGTACATAGTGCAGGCAAC
>CAMZAI010000015.1 GCA_947304065.1 uncultured Clostridia bacterium
AAACTAATCAAAAAAATACTATTTTTGCCAAAATGTTGCTATTACACGTATAAAAGGAAGTCTTGCTTCGAAAACACCTCAGCAAGACAGTTGAGCAGCTTCGCTGCATTTTTTTAGAAAAAGCGCGTTGAAGCATCGCTGCTTTTTCTGAACAAAAAAATGTGCGCCTCCGTATAAACGGAGACGCACTCAACCGGAGTGGGTGGGATTCGAACCCACGAGACGTTGCCGCCTACCTGATTTCGAGTCAGGGCCGTTATGACCACTTCGATACCACTCCAAAACATATAAAACTGCGATGCGTTATGCGGGCCCCGTCGGTCAGGCGAAGCTTTTTCGCAGCCACAAACGTGATTATATTACAGTGCGGACAAATTTGCAAGCAAAATTTCCATTCCTGCGGAATCAGCTATATCGCCCGTCTTTATAAGGTTCTCCGTCTCAGTGCAGAGCTCGATCGCACGAATTATTTTCGAAGAAGGAAAATCCTTCAGCTTTGCCTTTTCTTTCTTGAACAGCCAGTCCGGCATTTTAAGTTCGGCTGCGGCCTCGGTCACGGATCTGCCGCGGTTCAGCTCGTCGCGTATCCCGAGCAGTTTCAGATATCTCGCAACGATAAATCTCAGGATTCCCAGCGGCTGCTCACGGAGACTGATCAGATCATGATAGATCCTGAGTGCCCCCTTAAAATTCCCGGTCATCAGCATATCGACGATGTCGAATATCTTGTTCTCTATCTGCATCGAGCATATTGCGTCAATATCTGCGCGTCTGACCGTATCGGAGCTGCCCGTATAATCGATCAGCTTGTCCAGCTCGGTCGATACGTTGTATAGGTCTCCTCCGACGCCGTTTACGAAATATACACAGTCATCCTTAGAGATGCGCTTCCCTGCCTTGCCGAGATATCCCGCGCAGAACTCGACAGCCTGCTCGGGCGTGGGCGTAGTGAATTCACATATATAACCGCCCTCTTTTATCGCCTTGTAAAGCTTTGTCTTTTTATCAGCCGAATGTTCGACCATGATAAGGACTGTGGTGTCCGGTATCTGCGGTATAAACGCATCAAAGCCCGAATCTCCGCCGAACAGTCCCGAATTCTCGACTATCACCAGTCTCCTGTCCGCAAAGAAAGGAAGCGTCTGGCATATCTCCTTAAGTTCGTTCACATCGTAGCCCGAACTGCCGTCAAACGCGGAGAAATTCACATCCGAGCCGTCGTCCCCGAGCACGGCCTTTTTGAGCGAAGCTACACAGCGCCTGAGAAGATAGAATTCATCGCCGTACAGGAGATAGACTCTCTTATATTTACCGCTTACTATGTCCGCCTTGATATTCTTCATTGAAGCCGATCCTCTCTCCGAGTTTTACGACTGTTTCGATGCCTTCCGCAGAGTTCGCGATCAGATCCTCATCCGGAGTAAAGCATTCCTTCTTGAGCAAAAGCACGATCGTCGAGCCGCCGAACTCAAAGCGTCCTTTCTCGGTACCGCGCTTAACTGCGCGCGCTCCGTGCAGATTCACTATCCTGCCCACACACATCGCACCGATCTCCATCTGCACGATACGTCCGAAATGCAGTGAATCAAGAGTGGTATACTCTCTCTGGTTCTCGCGGAAAACGCGTATCCGTTCGGTAGCCGTGGGACTCACCGTATGCAGTACTCCCGGTATAAAACAGTTGTCGGTCTTGTGTCCGTCGTCCGGATAGCAATAATGATGATAATCGTCCGCAGTAAGTCTTAATACTATCGCCCAGCCGCCCTTAAATTCTTCCGCGAGCTCATCGTTGCGGAGGAGTGAGGAAACCGTGTATTTTACGCCCTTTATGTTCAGCACCAGATCGTCGTCGATCGAAGCCACTGTCACCTTTCCGTCGCACGGAGAAGCAAGCAGCCTGTGGTCGCGCTCTACGGGGCGCTTTCCGGGCTTTAATTCTCTGATGAAGAAATCGTTGAACGACGGATATCTGCAGGGAACGCAGTCCTTAAGGCTTATATTGCTCTTTTTGATGAATCCGTCGATCATAAGAGCCGATACCGGACTCTTTAAGAATGCGCGTACAAGGTTCGAAAAAGCGGGTCTGATCAGAATATTCAGCGCCAGCCTTCCGGGTACGGTATTATATGCAAATTCAAGAAATCCGGAGGGTGTTGCGTCTCCGGATATGATATTTCCAAGTCTGTCTTTATATATTGCGTTACTCATAAAACATCCTCCGCTGCAATGCGACGTACAGTCCTTACAGCTTTATCATGCAAACGCCGACAAATACTGCTATCGCAGCCAAAGCGACAGGTATAAGCTTCTTTCCGTGAACCTTCGGCATCTTAAAATCAAGCAGGAAAAGGAACGCGGTAAGAGCCTCGGAAACCAGCATGATGATCACAAAGGTCGTACCTTCGACCGCATATCTGGTCAGGAAGAACAGCGGAAGGATCCAGGTAACGTTGGTCACCGGAAGGCCCCTGTAATACTTACGGAGCTTCGTGCCCTCGGTCTTCTGTCTGTCTTCCTCGGAAACGTTAAAGAAAGCAAGTCTGATAACAGCCGCCAGCATCAGCATAACTCCGAGCACGAACGCGATCCTGTGAAGAACGGTC
The DNA here is from genome assembly GCA_947304065.1 of uncultured Clostridia bacterium. GTDB lineage: Bacteria > Bacillota > Clostridia > Lachnospirales > Lachnospiraceae > RUG11977. The sequence goes on from CAMZAI010000015.1 coordinate 2,604, forward strand.
GAATCGGGCGCCTGATACTTCGCGATAAAATAATAGATGATTGCCGGCTGTACACCGAAGCTCACACAGTCACAGAGCGAATCGATCTGGATACCGAACTTTCTCTCGGTATCCGTACGGTCCTTTTTCGTACGTGAAACAGGTCCGTCAAGCATATCGCAGAGACCTGAGAACATGAAGAAAAAGATACCGGTCTTCAAGTCTCCCTGCGAGCATAAATACATGCCCAGAGCCGCCGAAACTACGCTCAGATAAGTGATGATAACGGTGTAATTATAGAATCCAATCATATGAAAATGCCTCCAAAATCCGTAACCTATAAAATTATAAAATAATACGGACCGATTGTAAAGCACATATCAATACCGGTCAGATCGATTTTCAGGGCAGCGGTATCCTGCGCCTTTTGCCGTACTCTTCTACCTTTATTCTGTCCGCGTAATCAATTATAACGGCACCCGAATCGGCTGTACAGAAGACATCGCTCAGAACTTTGGTAAGCCTCTCGAGCGTCAGGGGATTGGGATGGCCGTAGGTATTGTATTTATAGCATGAAATGACTGTGATCCCGGGCAAAAATGCATCAAGCAGATCAGACGAAGTTGAATATTTTGAGCCGTGATGCGCGCATTTGAGTATTGAAAATGCAGCCTGTGTCTCAGGGAGTCTGTCTGCATACAGTTTTTCGCTCTCAAAGCCCGAATCTCCGGTCAGCAGCAGGCGCATATCACCGTATCCGAGAAGCGCCACCACCGATCCGGAATTTGCATCCGAATACCTGCGTCCCGCTTCGGGAGCGAGTATCTTTACCGAAAGCTTATCGTCTGACATGATGCCGTAAGCACTGCCAATAAGCACCTCTCCCGCGCACACGAATCTTATTTCCGTTCCCTTCTCCCGGGCTAATGAAAGCAGCTCACAATCGGGTTCAATATTAGTTCCTACCACCAGCTCGCCGATCTGCGGATATCCGGTCTCCAACATCTCTTTAACCGCGCTGATATGATCCTTGTCCATGTGGGATATCAGAACATGATCGAGCTTAGTTATCCCGCGTGATCTTAAGAACGGGATCACCCTGTATTTCCCGACATCGGAGACATTGCTCGAACCTGCGTCCATCAGGAGATTCTCGCCGCCGGCCTCGGCGTAGATCGCATCTCCCTGTCCCACGTCAAGGAATACTGCCTGCAGGCCGCTTGCAGGAGGTCTCACAAAGATCACGGCGCAGCCCGCAAGTATCAAAAACAGAGGCAGATTCCGCCTGCGCTCGTACGGTCTGCGCTTTTTCCTATAATGCCGACGCTTCTTCGGATCAAAACTGTGCTGCTTCAGATACGGTCTTCGGATCATCAGCATCACAAAGAGTGCGAGCAGCGCATAATATGCAGCCGTTGCGGCCGTTTCGGGAATTCCGGTCACAGGCCTTATGTACGGGATGCTTCTCTCCTTCTCACAGATCGCGGTATAAAGTCTTAAGATGTAATACACCGGCCCGGCGACCGGTGCGAAACCCGTCGCAGCCGCAATATATCCCGCAGGGAGCAGGATCGACATCATCGGAAGTATCAGGATATTTATCGGGACCGAAAGCAGATTTACACAGAAATAAGCGGAAAGCGTCGCAGGCAGAGTGAATATCCACACAAAAGTGCTCATGAGCAGTGATTTCCCTATGACATGCTTTATATCCCAGACCCTTACTACTTCCTGAGCGGCAAATATCCCGATCACGGCGAGGAACGAGAGCCTGAATCCGGAATCATAGATATAGAGAGGTTGGATAAATATCAGTATCATTGCCGCCGCGCCCGCTGTATTTAAAAGATCATACCGTTTTCCGAGCATCTTTGAGATCAGCATGACGGTCAGCATGATCACGGCTCTGGCCGTAGAGACAGAACCTCCGGTAAGGATTAGATAGCCGTACATTATTATCAGCGTAACGGCAATGCTCAGTTTCATGCGTGAGAAAAGCCTGTTGAGGATCCTGTAAATGCCGAGTCCCAGCAAAGATACATGAAGTGATGAGATTGAGAGAATGTGGGCTATGCCGCCTTCGGAATACAGATCTTTGATGTCTGTATCAAGCATACCGCGGTCGCCCGTAAGTATTGAATTTAAGACCGAACCTTCCTCTTCCGGAAGGATCTTGAAGATATTTTCGGAAAGATGAGTCCTGATGTGATATAGAAAAGATCTGACCGAATGTCCGCTGAATGGCACCGTATGAGCCTCAGTGGCGTTAAATCGGGCCCTCAGCCTTCTTATGCGGTAATACATATCCGAATCGAACTGACCGGGATTTGTGGCCTTTTCGAAGGGATAAATGCGTCCTTTTGCCGATATACGGTCTCCCGGCTCCGGAGCGGGCTCCGTTTCCGAAGAAACGCTCAGCAATATGCCGTCCGCATTGTAGTTTTTCCCGCGTATGGTGACCACCGCGTCTTTCAGCGTGATGCGGTATCCGTCCGGCCTGACTGATATATAATCCGCAGTTCCCGAAACACTGCCGTCCGTTCCCTTTACCAGAACGCTGTCGAGCCCGCATCCTCCCGCCTCCTCGGCGATCCGCATAAAGCCCGAAACCGCGAAAACAAATGTCAGCAGCCACACCGTCGACAGATAAATCCTGCCTTTCGGCCTGCTCTTTACGATATGCACGATGCCGGCAAAAAAAGCGGCCGTCAGCGCAAATATCAACGGGAATACCGTTCCCGCCCTGCCGTCGTAAAAGACCGCATAGCCGCCCGCTGCGGCCCCTGTGACCGCTGCGGCGCCCCAGAGCGCAGCCGGCCTGCACAAAAGCTTTTCAAAATCACTCACCGGCTTCGCCCGCCCTTTCACTGTCCGTCAGATCGGGACGTCTCTCGAGGAAGCCGTCGATCGGTACTGTGCCGTATGCCTTGACAGACTCCGAATCGACCGTGATCCTGACTTTATTGACCGCGGTGAACTCCGTGAGCGTATTAACAAGACTGTATACGCTTACCTCGTCCGTCACGCCTTCCATGCCATTTAAAAACTCTTCGGACATATCTACATAGCAGATGCCGTCGCGCACAAGTATCTTGTTGAGCTTTGTATCCGCAGGAAGCGTCGCCCTGTAATCGCTCGTCTCAAAAGCAGGACCGCCTATCAGCTGCTCGATCGCCAGCTCTTCCTGCGATCTCGTACCGTTGCTCTCGATCAGCAGGCGCACGGAAGAAAGCGTGCTGCCGTCACCGGCCGCATAAAAAACGGTCAGCAGTACGGTCTGTCTGAACGATACGTCCTCTCCGGTATTGTCGATAAAATCTTCTCCCTCCATCACGCCGGCCATCATATCTCCGTTAAGTATGAGCGGCCGGCCGTCGATCAGGAACTCGACTCCGTCTACGCCTTCAAGCCCGCAGAGCGTTTTTACCACGCCCGCCCTGCAGAATATCTCCTGAAGGGTCTCCATGGCGGCGTAACTCTCCGAGAAATCCAGAACAAGCTGCCCTTCCTGCCCGAAATAATAGTTCTGTATCTTGACCGTATCGGGAACTATCTTGTTGTATACGGTGCTCTCGGGCGTGCTTTTCAGTCGCTCGAGAACCTCATATATCCTGGCTTCGAGATCGGCTGCCTTCGGCACATAGTACTCCCAGGTAAGCTCGGAATAGCCCATATCGGTCCTGTATATCCGCACCGAATTCTCAGGAACATATTCCTGAGATCCCGAATCACAGGCTCCGCATACCAGTGCCGCAAATATAAAAACGGCCGCGAGCAGAAGCCCTTTCAAACGTTTTGTCATTTAAACCTCCGGTATATAACTCAAAGGGATCTTGATCGTAAAGGTCGAGCCCTCTCCCTCGGTGCTCTCTACTTTGATAGATCCGTGATGCATTTTTACTACGCTTCTCGTGATCGCGAGACCGAGACCTGTTCCTCCGGTCTGCCTCGAACGCATCTTGTCGACGCGGTAGAAACGGTCGAATATCCGCTCAAGCGCAGCCTTCGGAATGCCTATTCCGGTATCCGAGACCGTGATCATGAAGAATTTGTGGTCGGAGTTCAGCGATATGGTCACCGAACCGCCTTCTTTGTTGTATTTAATGCCATTTTCGACCAGGTTTGTGATCGCGAGAGTCAGTTTAACCTCATCTACCTCGGCAAGTATCTCTCTGTAGCTCTCGAAAATGATCTCGACATTCGCTGCCTGTGCAATAGGCTTGATCCTCCTGATAACGAGGTCAAGCAGCTCATTTATATTGACCGAAGCTATATGCATGTCGCCCGACTTGCGGTCCAGCTTTACCAGCGCCAGAAGGTCGTTTATGATCTTGTTCTCGCGGTCTACCTCGGCGTTGATATCGGTCATGAACTCGCGGTAAAGCTCCACGGGCGCGTCCTGCTGCTCGATAAGCGAGTCCGAAAGGACTTTCATCGAAGTAAGCGGCGTCTTCAGCTCATGCGATACGTTCGAAACAAACTCCTGACGCGACTCCTCGATGGACGCCATACGCCCGAGCATCTTGTTGTAGGAATCGGAAATATCGTCCATTTCGGAGAAACCGCTGATGTGCATCTCTTCTTCGGGGCCGCCGTCATATGTATTGTTGAGCGACTGATTGATCTTCAGAAGCGGACGCGTAATGCCCTTTGCCGCGAAAATGCCGAGCAGCAGCACGATCAGCGACAATATCCCGCCCGAAAACAGCTGGATATTGCGCAGCCTTACGCTCGAAGCGACGCAGTCCTGCGTGGAAAACGATATGATAAGAACGCCCTGGACAAGACTGTTCACGGAGTAATTCGACGCGGACTGTGCGGGACTGTTTGAGAGCATGGAAATATCGCGTATCGGAAGACACATCTCGATGCGGTTCTCCCTTTTGTCGCGGTATTCGTTTGAATTGCCTTTAAGGGCTCCGATAGCTTCGGAAGAAACGATGGTCTTGCCCTCTTCGAAATGATATGAATCGTAGATAACTGTGAGTCTGGAGTTCGTGACGATTATCCTTCCGTCATAGAGCGACGAAACGAGCTCCAGCTCCTTATTGATGTCAGTGGACTGCGTGGGAGACGCGGTGTAGACATTTGATACCATTTTGGTAATGAGTTTGTCCGCATAATCGATCACCTGGGATTTCCTCGACTCGATCGCCAGATTCTTCGACGCTATAAAAGAGATTATGCAGACAATGCAGCCGATCCCGCAGGAAACGGCCGCAACGATCAGAAACACGCGCAGGCGCATGCTTCTGAAGAAATTCTTTATTCTGGTCTTAGTGATGGAAGTAGTATCCGATACCCCATTTGGTGTGAACATATTCAGGCTCTCCGGGCTTCTTTTCTATTTTCTCGCGGAGTCTTCGCACGTGAACATCCACGGTCCTCACATCACCGGGATAGTCGCTCTTCCATACGATGGAAAGCAGCTCCTCCCTGCTGTAAACTCTGTCGGGATTGTAAATGAGCAGCTCGAGAAGGTCGAATTCCTTCGCGGTGAGATTGATCTCCTCTCCCGAGATGAGAACCCTTCTCGAGACCGAATCAAGCACCAGATCGCCGTATTCGATGGTCTTGGGTCTCGACTCTTCGCGCTCGGGCCTGTTGCTCCTTCTGATGATAGCCTTTATCCTCGCCTTTACCTCGAGAATGTTGAAAGGCTTTGTGATATAATCGTCGGCGCCGTACTCAAGCCCCATGATCTTGTCTATATCTTCGGTCTTCGCGGTGAGCATGATGATCGGAGTATCCGAAAACTCCCTGACCGCCTGGCATACTTCATAACCGGACATGACCGGGAGCATGACATCGAGCAGGATCACCGCATAATCGTTCCTCCGGATCATGTCGATCGCTTCTCCGCCGTCATACGCGCAGTCCACGTCATAGCCTTCCTGCTCGAGACTGAAACGAAGTCCCTTCACGATCAGCTTCTCATCATCAACTACCAAAACCCTCCTGGACATAAAACACCTCTTACTCTTCCCTTATATTCCCTTTTATATCGCTGCTGACGCAGATATGATCTTTTATCTTGCCGAACACGCCCTCTTTGATCCCGGGCACGAGCATGATATCCTCAATGGACTGAAAATCGCCGTTCGCCTCTCTGAAGGCCACTATCGCAGCTGCTTTGGAATCACCGATCCCGGTCAGCGTTTTTAGCTCGTCGATATCTGCTTTATTGATATCCACGGGCCTGTCTTCCGCTTCTGTCGGTATGGGACCGCTGCGGGCCGTATCGGCGCTCTCGGTCTTACCGGGCACACCGGCAGCATCTGTCACTAAAGGCGCTTCCGTAACCGTTCCCCGAACTTCCGCCGTCCCGTCCCTGCTGTATACCGTGACCGTCTCATCGGAATAAAACCACAACGCGTACGAAACTCCCGCGACCAGGAACAAAGCCGCCCCAAGGACCTTCAAAAAGCCCGAAAACTCTCTTTTTCCCAATAAAAGACCTCCTTAAATATAAAATAAAAACACTTATAATGCAATACTTGCCCTATTCTTTTTCAAATGCTAAAATGTGGTATAAAGCTACTATTCACTGCAAATCCGTATTATGGATTAATGTTTTTGAAAGCATTGAACAGTAAAAACATAAAAGGGGACTATAAAGATGACCATACAGGAAAAAGCCGCAAAGATGAAGCAGGTCAGCCCTCTGCTCGCCGCTTCCTCGATCAGGGACAGAAATTATGCTTTAAGCCTTATAGCCGAGTCGCTGCGCACACACGCGAGCGATATCTTCGCCGCGAACAAGGCCGATATCAGAGCCGCAAAGAATCTGGGCCTCGCCGAGCCCGTGATCAAGAGAATGACCTTTAACGAGGCGAAACTCAAGTCCGCTCTTGACGGAATATTCGGGCTGATCGAGCTTCCCGATCCGGTCGGAAAGAGCCTGCTCCACAGACAGCTCGACAGCGATCTCGAGCTCTACCGCATCACCTGCCCCATCGGCGTGATCGGCGTGATCTTCGAGGCACGTCCCGACGCGCTCGTCCAGATCTCCTCTCTCTGCATCAAGAGCGGCAACTGCGCGCTCTTAAAGAGCGGCCATGAGACCGTGGAGACCAACCGCATCCTCTTTAACATCATCAGTACCGCGACGGTTAAGGCCGGCCTTCCCGAAGGCTGCCTCGTACACGCCGAGGAACGTTCCGAGATCACCGAGCTGCTCGAGTGCGACGACAGCGTGGACCTTATCATACCGCGAGGCTCCAACTCCTTTGTCAGATACATCATGGACAACACCAGGATCCCCGTAATGGGCCATTCCGACGGAGTATGCCATATTTACGTGAGCAAGAGCGCGAATACCGATGAGGCCTTAAAGATCATCAAAGACGCGAAGACACAGTATGTGGCCGTATGCAACGCCGTAGAGACCGTCCTGATAGACGAAGCGATAAAAGACGCCTTCCTGCCCGAGCTTGAAAAAGCGATGGCCGACGCCCATGTGGAGCTGATACATGATCCTGCCGATCCCCACACCGAGTATCTCGATTACAAGCTTTCGGTATATACCGTAAAGGATATCGACGCCGCAATCGGGCACATCAACCGCTACGGATCGCATCATACCGACTGCATAATCACAGAGGATGACAAAGAGACCGAAAAGTTCATGCAGCTGGTGGATTCGGCGAATGTTTACAGAAATTGCTCAACAAGATTTGCGGACGGATTCAGATACGGGTTCGGAGCCGAAGTCGGAATAAGCACTGGAAAGCTTCACGCAAGAGGTCCCGTAGGACTCGAAGGTCTGGTCACATACAAGTACAGATTGTACGGAAATGGGCACATCGTCGCTGATTACGCCGACGGCCGAAGAATGTTTGATTTTAAAGATCTGTAAAGTTTATCACGGAGTTCCCGAAAGGGAACTCCGCTTTAATTTGATCATTTCTCTTTGTTCAGTTTTTCGAGCAGCTGCTGTATATACTCGATCCTGCCCGAATGATACGCTATCCTCTCATCTCTCTGAGTACCCTGATATATCCTGCGAACATTTTCGCGGGCCATGACCTCTTTGGCGAGATCATCGTTTAAGCACTTGATTATATCTGTCATCTTTTATGCCTCCCGATAACTATAACAGTATTATAGTGCGTGTTTTTCTTAAAGTCAAAGAAAGATTTGAACGCGTTTTATTTCTTTTCACGCCAGATCGTATTAACCTGTGTCTCATCGATCTTCCTTACATTCTCGATGATACGGGTCTTCTCGTGCTCCTTGTTTTTGCTCCAGAGATACGAAAAATGGAGTTCAGTGCCCTGCCTGATGCGTTTGAGGTTCTCAAGGTGCTTCCACAGCATCGCGGCGGTGGCGACAAGTATGATCAGCGCTCCTGCGAGATTCGCGGTCATCAGGCCGTAAACGGCAGGATAAGCTATCGACGCAGTGATCGGAACGACACAGATATAGTCGATCACGATCGCGAGCACTAGCTCAATAAAGAGCATGATCAGAAATACCTTCCAGTTGAACGCCAGTATCATGCCGCCCAGGCACGCAAGCCCCTTGCCGCCCTTAAATCCCATATAAAACGGGAACATGTGGCCGAGGATGCACGCTACGCCCGTAATGCTGTACAGATACGGAGCTTCGGGGAACAGCGCGACCATGATGCCTATGATCGCAAAGGCTTTTAAAATGTCAAATACGATGCACAGCGCTCCTATGAGTTTACCCATTGTGATGATGGCGTTGGAACCGCCCGCGTTGCGCGAACCGGACTTCCTGATGTCAAAGCCCTTTAACTTTGCGATGATATAGGACGGGTTGATACAGCCGACAAGATATCCGGCAATAATACTTAAGATAACGGCAATGGCAATCTGCATAAAAATCTCCTTTTCATTCAGTCGTTGTCAAGAAGCTGTCCGTTAACACTCGCATTCTCGTCTTCGTCAAAAGGAATGATCAGATATCTGGTGTCGTTGATGTACTCCGCTCTTACCAGGCCTGCTTTTTCCTCCGGCACGGTAAGGACTACGGAATATCTCGAAAGCGCCGAGCCCGTTACGTCCTCAAGCTTATTCTTCAGCTCGATGACTTCTTTTACAAGCTCCTTTTCGCGCTTTACCGGCTCATTTGCCTTCAGCGCCCTCGAATCCACAAGATTCGCTATCTCGGGCATCTCGTCCGCAAACTCGCTGAGCATGGTCTTTTTAATATAAGCACCCTGCTCTTCGGCAATATTGTTCTCCTCAATGACCTCGTCAATGATATCCGCCGAAAGCACGATCGGCGCGGTAAGCGGGATACCCTCTTTTTCGGCCTCATCGGTCTTGAGCTTGAAGCTCTCCTCAATATCGAGGAGCACTTCTTCCGCCTTATCCTCGTCCTTATAAGCCTTGTTAACGATCTGTTTCATCGTCTCTCTCTGCTCATAAGCGGTACGGCGGCAGCTGCATCCGAGCACATCCTCTGCGAACTCGGGATGCGCGGCTTTGGGATCCCTGATAAAGTAATCCACCTTGTGGATATCGGCGCTTCTGTCATCAAACGCAGGGAACATGAATCCCAGGTCGGGAGCACCCACAACCCAGTCCCTGATCCTCGCGCCTATCCTGTTCTCATCCTGACGGTAACCCAATGCGGGCTTTGACAGCTCCACGGGACAGACTGCGGTCAGGATATATTCAAATACTTCTTCGGACTCATCCAGTTCGAGATTGTCCGAAGTCTTTTTCATTACATCATAGGAATCGTGGAAAACGATAATGATAAAATTGCCCGTATAGGCGTATTTCTCGATAATGTCGGAGTACAGACGGTCAAGCAGCTCCTCTTCCTTCAATCCGCTTTTCTTAAGCTGCATGAAGAATTCCTGCTTTCCTCCGGTCTCCTCCTCATCCGAAGGGAATTCGAGCTCGAGGATGTTGTTGCCTACATTGCCCGACATGGTCTTCTTCGCGATCTCGAGATACTTGTAAAACTCCTCTTCGGAGAGTCCGTAAAAGCTCTCGTTAAACTTAACGACGATATTTCTGTTGCAATCCACATAACAGCCCGAAACCCGGTCGATCGAAGTATTCTTCGTAAATCTCCTGCGGATCTCAAGCACATCTTTCTTGTTCATAACTCTTCCTTACTTCTCTTACTTATTTTTCTTCCTTCATTTGTTTCCTAAAGCCCATGAAATCCTTTAAGGCCTTAACGCCGATCTTGAAGATCTTTTTGATATTGATCGAATTCTTGCCTCCCTGGCGCGGCTTGAACGTGATCTCCCTGAACGCAAGCTTCTCATGATAATACGAGAAAAATGTCGTCATCATGATATTGGGAAGGTTGTAATTCGAAGGCAGACGGTCGATATACTTCGCCACCAGATCCTTTTTCATAAGTCTGAAGGGTGCGTTCGCGTCTTTAACCTTTACGCCGAAAATGATCCTCAGCAGCAGGCATACAACATTCTCCACAAACTTGCGCGAACGTCCGTCGCCTCTGACCGTACGGTTGCCTATGATGGCGTCATAACGGTCCTTAAGCTGCCAGAATGCGTCAAACTCGGCGGGATTGGTCTGTCCGTCGGAATCGGTCTGGAATATCCAGTCTGCGCCCTTGTTGATCGCGAATTTATAGCCGTAAATAACGGTCGAGCCGTGTCCTCCGTTCAGCTTGGTGAGCGCGGTCATCTGAGGTCTGGTCTCCGCAAGCGCGGTCAGTATATCGTAAGTCTCGTCGGTGCTTCCGTCATTGATCACTACAAGCCTTGAGTCCTCGCCGTACTTCTCAACGATCGGATACCACTCGCTCACGGTACGCAGGATATTGTCCTTCTCATTATATGCCGGAATTACTATATACAGTTTATCCATACATAAGCCCCCAATTATACAAGACTCGCTCGCGAGTCTTGAGCGCCGGATTCGGGTCAGCGTTAGCTGACAAATACCTATCCGAATCCGTGCGCATCCTCGCGGAGCGTTAATCTCGGCCGGAGATTTTTTCCGACCGAGATTAAACCAATCCCCGCTGCTAAGAGCGGGGATCCATAAGATCAATATAAATTTTACTTTTATTCGGGTTCCCTGTCAACCTTTCATTCTATCCGGGCCCCGGTGAGAGTCGCGTACTGCTGTCCGTCTTCTTCGTAGGTTTCGCCAACAGTCTCTTCATGCCCTCGCGCCTCCTCTGATAACCATTCCCGCGCCGCAGCAGGCGAAGAACGCGAGCGTATCTACCGCAACGATCGTGGAACCTACGGGCGTTCCCGTAACTATCGAGATCAGTATGCCGAGCAGTGCGCAGAATACAGAGATCACAGCGGAGAATATCGTTACCGAGCGGAAGCTCTTGAATATCCTCATTGCGGAAAGTGCCGGGAATATAACGAGCGCCGAAATAAGCAGCGAACCGACAAGGTTCATCGCTAGCACGATGATCACCGCGATTATCACAGCGATCATCAGATTGTAGCTGTCGGCGCGGCTTCCGGTCGCTCTCATGAATACTTCGTCGAAAGTAACCGCGAATATCCTGTTGTAGAACAGAACGAAGATCAGGATGACCGCTACGGAAAGTACAACGCAGAGCCACACCTCGCGCTTTGTGAGCGTCAGGATCGACATCGATCCGAAAAGCGTGCTGCAGACATCACCGGTAAGGTTCGCGGATGTCGAGAACAGGTTCATGATCAGATATCCGAACGCGAGCGCGGCAACCGAGATCATCGCGATGACCGCATCGCCCTTCACCTTCGCGTTCTGGCCCGTCCTGAGCAGAAGTATCGCGCAGATCACGGTAAGCGGCAGGACCAGATACATGTTGTTCGTAAGATTGAATACCGACGCTATGGCCATTGCTCCGAACGCGACATGCGAAAGTCCGTCTCCGACAAAGGAGAATCGCTTCAGCACGAGCGTAACGCCGAGCAGCGATGAGCACAGCGCTATCAGCACGCCCACTATCAGCGCATATCTTACAAACGGATACTGAAGAGACATTATCAATTTGTCCGCCACAAACATTACCTCTTTTCTTAACTTATCTCAGAGCCTTTTTAAGTACCTCCAGATTCTTTTCCATGATCGAGAGGTAAGTTGCTCCGTTCTTAATATCTTTTGATGTGGTAGCCTGCATCGAATCAAGCATCAATATCTCCTGATCCGCAGACTTAGTACTCTTTTTGATAGTTTCGGCGATCTTCCCGTCCGCATTCTCTATGGTCAGGATCGCCTTAAGTCCGAGCTCGTCGACTTTATTCGCAAGGAATATAACAGTCTCGAAGCTGGCTTCGGTCTCAGCCGAGCATCCGACAAACGCTGCGTAATAGCTGAGTCCGTAATCGTCGGTCAGATACCTGAACGGGAATCTGTCTCCGAAGAGAACGGTCTTTACGGCTGCGCCGTTCACGGCCTCTTTGTACTCAGCATCGAGGTTTTTAAGCTTTCCCGCATAATCGGCCGCATTAGAAGAATAAACCGCAGCATTCGCGCTGTCAATACCCGCAAAAGCGTCCGCGATAGCGTTCACAATGATCTCGGCGTTGCGGAGCGAGAGCCATACATGCTCGTCATATTCGACCTCGTCCCCTTCATGGTCGTGTCCATGGCCGTGATCATGCTCCTCTCCTTCCATGCCTTCCACAATCTCTTCTTCCTTTACGGCGTCGCCGAGCGTCTCGAGAAGATTGATAACGATCATGTCCTTATTGACGGCTTCTTTTATCGCATCCTCTATCCACTCATCGGACTCTCCGCCGACATAGATCAGCATATCGCATGAAGATATCTTCATGATGTCCGCAGCGCTCGCCTGAAAGCTGTGAAGGTCCACACCGTTGTCCAGGAGCATCGTCACATCGTAATCGCCGGCTTTATCGCCGAGGACGTTCATTACCCAGTCGTACTCGGGGAAGATCGTCGCCACGATCTGCTTCTTTTCCGACTTTGCCGTATTACCCGAGCAGGCGGTCATCAGACCCGCCAGCATAAAGATCGTCATTACAACTGCAATACTCTTTCTCATAAAAAATCAACCTCCCAATGAAATAAGTCCCATCGGGAAGTTGATTATAAACATGCATTTTGCGGTTGTCAATAGAATTTGCAAATAATTTGCAAATTCTTTATTTACTTCTCAACCAGCGACGCCAGCTCTCTCTTAACCTCTTCAACCGTTGAGTTGATGGTCTCGGTCAGTGCGCTGATGTCCTCGGTCGAAGCGGCAAGATTCTTGATCAGGGTGTTGACCTTCTCGATGATCTCGAACAGTCCGCCTGTCTCGCCCGCAATGGATGAAACCGCGTCCTTGATGTTCTTGTTCGCAGCGCCGCTCTGTGTAGCGGTATCCTTCGAATCCGCAGCCAGAGTGTTGATCTCATCAGCTACAACCGCGAAGCCGCGTCCTGCCTCACCTGCACGTGCAGCCTCGATCGAAGCGTTCAGTGCGAGCAGGTTGGTTTGGTTCGCGATATCTACGACTCTTTCGTTGTTCAGCGTCATCTCCGACAGATAATCGGTGATCTGCTTTATCGAATCGTTCAGCTTGTTGCAGAAGTCGGAAACGCTGGTCATCTCCTTTGATACGGCCTTGCTTTCCTTTACGTTCTTCTGATTGCCTTCGATCATCGAATCAATGGATTCGCTGAGGTTCAGGAAATGCTTGTTGATGCTCTCGATGGTCTCGTGGATGCCTCTCTGCTGGGACTCGATCTGCTCTCTCTCCTGGCATACAAGATCCTGAGCTTCGGTCTTCTCGCGCTCAACAAGATCCTTCAGGTAATGTACGCAGTTCTCTTTGTGGTTGACATTATTGTAAATGGCAACTGCCATTTCCTTACATCCGGAATAACCGCAGCATTCGCAGTTGATGTTCCTCGACTCTGCCGTGGTCTTGTTCATCTCACGGAAGATCTTGTCAATCTCGTTGTCTGTAGGCATCTTATGAGCAGCCTGAGCGGAGCGGTTCGTGTACTTGCGGATGTAATCTTCAAGCTTCAGGTTCGCGAACTGCTTATTAAGTGCCGCAAGCCTCTGCTCGGGAGTGCTCTGGCGCGACCATGCGCTCTTCTTAACGTTCTTCTTAACGGATTCCTGGATCTGGTGCAGGTTGCAGAGAGGATCGTCGCCGTGAGTGATCTTCGGATCGGTTCCGGTACCGCTGATGCAGCCGTTCTCGCAGTTCAGGGCGTCAATGAACAGATAAGGCGTATTGCCGCTTCTGATCCTGTTCTTGTTCTCCTCGAGGTACTTGTACATCCTGTGCTCGCCTTCCATCTGGCGGATGAATACCTCATTGCCGAGGAGCCAGTAAACATTCTCCTTAAGTCCGCCGGGCATAGGATAGATAGATCCGAGACCGTACTCGATCTCATCTTCGATCTCCTCGCCGCTGATGTTGTGCTCACGCACATATTTCATCAGATGGTCGAACGTAACGTTATAGTTTATATATCCGTTTGTATTCGGATCGTCGATCTCATTCTTCTTCGCGATGCAGGGGCTGATAAACGCGAGTTTATCGGTAATATGCATCTCCTTATGCGCATAGACCGCCGCGCACATCATGGGTGAATGAACGGGGAACAGCTTCGGGAGCAGTTCGGGAATATATCTTTCGATATAGCCTACAACTGCGGGACAGGGCTGTGAAATGCCGCCGAGATAATGATACTTCTGGATATAGTTGATGTACGCCCAGGTAGTGATATCTGCGCCGAAAGAAACGCTGATGATGCGGTTAACGCCGAGCTTCTTGAGGCCGCCGAATACTCTCTTGTACTCTCTCGGATAGTCTGCTCTGAATGCAGGCGCAACAAGGAGCGAAATCTTAACGCCCTTCTTCAGGTCTTCGAAGAATCTCTCGGTATCGTCGCGATACTCTCTCGCTCCGTGCTCACAGGCTTCGAAGCAGGCTCCGCAGGCGATACACTTGCTTCCGTCGACATCTACTCTCGAGATGCCGTTCTCATCCTGTTCGGAAGCAACACATGCGCCCAGACATGAACAGACTCTTATACATCTGTTGCAGCCGACACACTTGTCGTTGGTAAATACCAACGATTCAAATTTCTCATCCATATGCTCTCCATTCCGTGCCTTTAAACCATTCTCCCAGCCCAATGTGGATCAAATTGCGTTTCGGCACAATTTATTTTGCTTGTTGGATATTATATCACACTCATCCGCAAATGTGAAGTATAAAATGCATTTTCTCTTTTTGACTAGTTTCTTTTTTAAAACATTACTTTTTCCCACAAATAGCAAAAAACCATGGCTACAGTCCCTCCGACGACTCATTTTGCCGTCGTAAAAAAACTTCACCATGGTTATTATGCCTTTATTATTTTCAGATCTTCTTCAGCCTGAAGAAACCGGACCCGTATACCAGAAGTCCGTCTTCTGTCGTCAGCTCGTCCCATGACGACTGGGGCTCGCCGAACATCTCACGCTGCTCGCCGGTATCGTAATAGTATTTTCCGCCGACAGCCTTCCATTCCTTCATCTCACCGGTAAAATAGCCGTCCTTATAGTCATGGATCTCATCCGCATCGATGGCGGCCTTTATCTGCTCCTCAGTGACGCCCTCGGGAACCTTCATACGTGCCTTTACCTTGTGATCGTCGGTAAATTCGTACTGTGCCGCGAGCAGGCTCTTCGTCTGCTTCAGCTCATCTTCATCGACCTCTCCGGCCGCAACTTTTTTCTCGAGCTCGGCCAGTATGTCCTCAACGGGGAAGATATCGAATTTATCGCCGATCATGCTCATCATTTTCGCAACAACATAGGTTCCGACGATGTCCTTGCACTTAAGGTCTTCTTCGCTCATTTCCGCGTCGCCGATATCGGGCTTCTTTACAACCGTTACAACTCCGTCAGCGATCTTCTTCATGGCTATCGCGAGGAATCCGATGCTGAATACGATGTGAGTGCCTTCCATCATCTGCAGCGTCTCAACGCCTTTACGGAAGTTGTCGTCGGGAATATCGTAGAAATCTTCCACCGTATAGTGGAACTCGCTCCATCCCGTCTGCTCCCAGGTTCCCTTGATCTCCTTGCCCTTTGAAGCATCGCGGAGAACCATCGTATGATCCTCGAAGAACTCGTACTGTATCGCCGTAAAATCCGTACCGTCGGAGCTTTTGAACTCCGTGGCCGGAATATGCGCGAGATCGTTTGAAAATGCGTTGACTATATAATCAACCTGCCATGTGCCAACCAAAAACTTAAGACCCTGTTTCAGATCCTGTTCATCAAGTTCCATTGTAAACCCTCCTTATAGTTTCCCTTCCGGGGATAATTCCTTTCAGTCCTTCACCTTTATGATCAGGTGCGCGGGCAGATGCGCAGCGAGCGATCTCTCTAGCTCGGCGCTGTCCACGGGCTTGGTCAGATAATCCACAAATCCGATCTTGCGGTATTCGTCCCTTGCCCCGCTCTCAGCGTTGGCCGTGAGCATGATGACGGGAGTACCGGTGTTCATGCCGGTCGCCGCTATCTCGCGGAAAGTCTCGATGCCGTCCTTCTTCGGCATTCTGTGGTCGAGCAGGATCAGATCGTATTTATTGGCCTTGCACTTTTCGATCGCTTCATCGCCGCTGCTCGCCTTATCAAAGATAACCTCGGTCTTTTTGAGCAGTTCCTTGATGACCATGATATTCACGGCCACATCGTCGACCACGAGGATATGCGCGTCCGGCGCCCGGAACAGCTCATGATAGGCTTCATGATGCACTGAGGTATTGCGTTCGAACTCGCCTGCGGGAGTCGCATCCTTGACCTTCTGGGGTACATAGACCTTAAACAGAGTCCCGTGGCCGAACTCGCTCTCAACACTTACCGAACCCTTCATCAGTTCAACGAGTTCCTTTGTGATCGCCAGTCCGAGACCGGTACCCTGAATATTCGCGTTCTCCTTTTCGTTGATGCGCTCGAAGGCGTCAAACAGATGCGGCAGGTCTTCGCTCGCGATACCCGTTCCGGTATCCTTTACCTCTATCTGCAGTCCGAAATCACCCTTCGCGATAGGACGCTCGCCCTCACAGAATCGCAGCTCCACGCTGCCTTCCTTCGTGTATTTGATCGCGTTCGAAACAATATTGCTTATGATCTGCGTAAGGTGATAGATGTCTCCCTCGAGAACTGAAGGGATATTCGGATCGAAAGTCGCTTTCAGCAGCAGATCCTTATCGTCTGCCATCTTCTCGAAGCGGGTAATGCACTCCCTCAGCAGATCGTGCGGCCTGTACTCCGCCATGATGAGCTCCATCTTGCGGGCCTCTATCTTCGAGAAATCAAGGATGTCATTGATCAGATGAAGCAGCGCGTTGCCGGATGATCTGATATTCTCGGCGTATTCGAGAAGCTCCGGGTCCTCGGCCCTTCTCAGGATCATCTCGTTCATTCCGAGAACCGCGTTAAGCGGCGTCCTGATCTCATGCGACATATTCGCGAGGAAGGTCGACTTCGCTCTGTTCGCCTCATCGGCCTCGCGGCGCGCGTCGTCGAGCTGTCTTACGTAAGATATCTCATCCGTATCGTCCTCAACCAGCAGATAGGAACCGATCGGCCTGTTCTTCTTGTCCAGGAGCTGGTTGAAGAGCATCTGGAAATGCTCCTGATCGCCCTCTCTGTTCATCCTCTCGAACTCAGCCGCTCCGAAGCGCTTTCCCTTTTCCCTGAGCGAAGAAATGATCGAAGCCATCGGCTCCGTATCGAAGGTGAATTCCTCGGCGAGCGTGCCGAAACGCTCTTTGTAGTACTTATTTGCGAAAATGCATTTATTGCTGATGTCAAAAAGAACAATGCCTTCGTTCATGTCGTTCACGGCCTTCGAGATCGAATGGCTCATCAGGCTACGCGGCACAAGCCGTGTGATCCCCACGCATATCAGCGTACCCGCAACCGCATAGAAAACGACAGAGATATCGAGAACGAGCGAGAGCGCCATGTAGATCAGGTTCAGGAAGACTACCAGCACAAGAACCGACAGGATCATTATGTACTTCATCCTGTAAACATCGTAGCTCTTCGCGATCCTGTATACGATGAACACGAACGTGATGATAATCGCAACATAGTCGAGCGCGAGATGGATAAAATACGGCGTAAGGAAATCGGTCTGATAGAAAGTCGCACCGCGGAACTCCAGCTCATGGACCGTAAAGACGTGCTTGAAAGCAATATTGAGAATTATAGAGCCGGAATCGATCGCCATCAGCGTCATTGCAATGGGCTTGAGTATCCTGAGGGACCTTTCGTGATCGGTATAAGCGAGGCAGAAGCCGGTCAGATAAAGCAGCATCCAGTCGATGACCGCGAAATAAAGAGCATACGCGACCTCCGCAAAAACCGCGTTCATCGAAATTGCTATGAGAATATTAGAAAAAATGGCAGCTATAGAGCAGACAAAGGCCTTTCGAAGGATCCGGCCGTATCTCTGTCTGATCTGCATAGATGCCATGAGCACAAAAAACATTATAACTATTGCAAGACTGTCAATAAGGACATAAATGATCTTTGTGTACATTCTGATGCCTCTCGGTCATAACTTTATCGGAGAATCGTCTCCATTGTATATTGCTGGATCTGCATGCCCAGATTCTTATAGAATTCCTTGGCAGCGGGATTGCACTCCCACACATGCAGCGTAATATTGTAAAATCCGTTTTCCTTCGCCCAGTTCTCCACGTATCTGTAGAGTCCGGTCCCGACGTGCTTCCCGCGAACCTCCTCGTCCACGCAGAGATCGTCGATGTAAAGACTTTTAACGGCATAGGAAGCCGAAGTCTCCGGGCGGTCTTCAATTTTGCAGAAGCAGTGCGCAAGCACTCTTCCGTCCTCTTCGCAGACGAAAATGGGTCTGCCGTCGTCGTGAATGATCTCCGAAAGCTGGTCGTCGGTGTATTTCGCCCCCACGGGCTTAAAAAGATCGGGTCTTCCGATGTGGTGCACGAGCAGAACCTGCCCGAGCAAATGGTTTATATCCCTGATATCCCTGTCTTCGGCTCTTCTGTAAACAGTCACTTTAAAGCTCCCTCCGCACCGTCCTCCGAATCCATGAGCCTGTGCATCTTTTCTTTGTCTTCATACATTGCGAGATCCATACGCCGCAGGAAATCATCCTGAGCCTCTCCGCGCACATATTTCGCATGTCCCATCGAGAACGAAAGCCTGTAGGGTTCCGACGTGCCTTCGTTGAAGGTTTTTGCCATTATACTTACCTGATCTTCTATCGCGAATACGTCTTCTTCCTTATCGGAATTCACCAGGATAACGAACTCGTCTCC
>CAMZAI010000016.1 GCA_947304065.1 uncultured Clostridia bacterium
TGCAGCTCTTAAGGAGCATGGAACTGAAATACCGCACCGATTATAACCTCTACGTCATGAACAACAGGGCGAAGAGGCATTACAATGCTCCGTTTACGCTGCCGCTCGAGTTGAACCGAGACGAGCTCTGGAACATTGCAGATGAGAATGCAGAGATGATCGTATACGGTTTCCAGCCCGTGATGTTCTCGGCACAATGTGTATTCAAAAACAAGTTCGGCACCTGCAAAAACTCGGGTAATAACTATACCGCGATCACTGACGAACTGGGCCACGATTTTCGTTGCGTTCAGGATTGCGCTTTTTGTTACAATATTATTTACAATCAGGCGGCACTTGATCTGACGGACAACCTCGACACGATCACAGATCTTTCCATACGTGCGATCCGATACGACTTCACCTTCGAATCATCGGACGAGATACGCGACATTATCGGCGGAAAAGTCGGTCACAAAACCGAATATACCACACATGGTCATTTTTTACGCGGTATACAGTGACATAATAAAAACTAACGATTTTTGCCTATTGATGTTCTTATAGAGGAAATCACGTAAGAAGGACAAAGTGATGATGCGGTGACTTGGCTTGAATCTATTCTAGAACTGCATCATCGCAAAAATCGTCAATAAATAGCAATTAGAGCGATACAAAAATGAACAACACCTCCCTAGAATGAAATCACAGGCTGAATACTGCGTTATCCGGCCGGCGATATCATTTGGGGAGGTATTTTTTATGAAATACGGTTATTTTGATGATGCTGCAAGAGAGTACGTGATCGAGCGTGTCGACCTGCCTGTGTCGTGGACCAATTATCTCGGCGTGGAAGACATGGCCGCGGTAGTTAACCATACAGCAGGAGGATACTGCTTCTATAAGACTCCCGAATATCATAGGATCTCGCGTTTCCACGGAAATAACGTTCCCATGGACCGTCCCGGCTTTTATGTATATCTGCGCGACAACGCCGACGGCGACTACTGGTCTGCATCCTGGCAGCCTGTGGGAAAGGACCTTGAAAAGGCGAAATACCGCACCAGACACGGTCTTTCGTATACCGTTTATGAGTGCGATTATAACGGAATTCATTCTGAAGAGAAGCTCTGCATCCCCCGGGGCGAGAATGTTCTGCTCTGGGATGTGAAGGTAAAGAATACCTCGGACAAAGAGCGCGATCTTTCGATTTTCTCATATCTCGAATTTTCATTCCACCATGTAATGATCGACAATATCAACTTCCAGATGAGCCTCTATTGTGCGGGCGGCTCGTATAAGGACGGCGTGATAGAAGAAGACCTGTTCTACGAAGAGGACGGCTATCAGTACTTTACCGCGAATTTTGAGCCCGACGGTTTTGACTGCGTAAGAGATAAGTTTCTGGGCACTTATAATACCGAGACCAACCCTCAGGCGGTGATCAATGGTAAATGCTTCGGCTCAGAAGAAAAGGGCATGAGCCACTGCGGCAGCCTTATGAAGAAATTTACGCTTAAGCCCGGCGAGGAAGTAAGATACATCTTCATGCTCGGCGAGGGCAGGCGTGAGGCAGCATATCCCGTAAGAAAGAAGTATTCCGATTTTGCCAATGTTGACGCTGCTTACGAGGATCTGAGACTCTACTGGAAGCGCAAGGCTGACGCTATGGTGATCGATACCCCGAACGCAGGCATGAATTCGCTGATAAATATCTGGACTCTTTATCAGTCGGAGATCAATGTAATGTTCTCACGTTTCGCTTCGTTCATCGAGGTCGGCGGAAGAGTCGGACTCGGATACCGTGACACAGCGCAGGATGCGATGACGGTGCTTCATTCGAATCCGGACAAGTGCCGCTCGCGTATCATCGAGCTGCTTAAAGGCCTTACAACAAAGGGATACGGACTCCATCTTTTCCAGCCCGAATGGTTTGAAAAGGATGAGAAGGCCGCAGGCTTTGATTCTCCCACGGTTATCCCGAAAGCTGACAAGAGCGTGATCCATTCCGCTGATCAGGCGTGCTCGGATGACTGCCTGTGGCTTATCCCTTCGATAGTTGAATACATAAAGGAAACCGGCGATATCGACTTTGTGCGCGAGCAGGTGACTTATGCGGATACCTTCGTGGACGGAAACGATTTTGCCGAGTCGGTATACGATCACATGAAGAGGATACTTGATTTCTCGACCGAACAGGTCGGAGCGAACGGCATCTGCAAGGGTCTGAGAGCCGACTGGAACGACTGCCTGAACCTCGGCGGAGGCGAGAGCACGCTTGTTACATTCCTTCTCTACAGAGCGCTCGACTGCTTTGTAGAACTCGCAGACGAGCTCGGAAACAAAGAAGATGTTGAGAAATATACGAAGCTTCTCGATGAGGTTAGGAAGATATCGAACGGCATCTGCTGGGACGGCGACTGGTTCATCAGAGGTGTTACGGCTTCCGGAAGAAAGATCGGCTGCAAGGAAGATGAGGAAGGCAGAGTTCATCTCGAGTCCAATGCATGGGCTATACTTTCGGGCGCTGCCGATGAGGATAAAGCCAATAAGGCACTCGACGCGATCGATAAGTATCTGTTCACGCCTTACGGACTGCTTCTCAACGCTCCTTCGTATACAAAGCCCGATCCCGAGATCGGATTTGTGACAAGGGTTTATCCCGGCCTTAAGGAGAACGGCGCGATCTTCTCGCATCCGAATCCCTGGGCACAGGCTGCGGCCTGCGTGCTCGGAAGAGGCGATATCGCCATGAAGTTCTATAACGCGCTCTGCCCTTACAACCAGAACGACATGATCGAGATCAGGGAGAGCGAGCCGTATTCGTACTGCCAGTTCATTGCGGGCGTGGACCACACTGCATACGGAAGGGCAAGACATCCGTTTATGACCGGCTCGGGCGGATGGTCGTATTTCACCGCTACACATTACATTTTAGGCATCAGGCCCGATTATACATCGCTCACCGTGGATCCCTGCATCCCCGCAGACTGGAAGGAATTCAAGGTAAGCCGCATTTTCCGCGGAGTAACCTATAACATAACGGTAAAGAATCCTGAAGGAAGGATGAAGGGCGTAAAGAGTCTCGACGTAGACGGAGTTCCGGCAGACAGGATCCCCGTGTTCGAGAGAGGTTCGGTCCATAATGTAACAGTTACGATGTAATCGTATACATATCAGGAAAAGGAAGGGTGGCAACATGATCAAATTCGGCACCGGCGGCTGGAGAGCCGTCATCGGAGATGAATTTACAAAAGAGAATCTGCAGATCCTTGCCCGCGCTATGTGCGACAAGATGAAGAGTGAAAAAGTGGCTGATGAAGGCATAGTGATCGGCTACGACAGACGTTTCCTCTCGAAGGAAGCCATGCAGTGGATGGCATGTGTGTTCGCAAAGGAGGGCATCGAGAGCTTTCTTGTGAACAAAGCCGCTCCGACGCCGCTGCTCATGTATTATGTGCAGGTTCACCAGATGCATTACGGAATGATGGTGACCGCGAGCCATAATCCCGCGATATATAACGGTGTAAAGGTATTTACTTTCGGCGGAAGGGATGCGGATGAAGAGCAGACAGCCGACATCGAGGATTTTATCGGCAATGTGACCGATATTCCGGTTGAGGCTATGGATTATGAAGAAGGCGTGAAATCCGGCATCATCCATGAAATCTACCCTCTGAACGACTATATCGATGCGGTTCTGGCCTCCGTAGACGTAGAGAAGATAAAGCAGGCGCATTTAAGAGTCGCCGTAGACCCGATGTACGGTGTCAGCGAGACGAGCCTTAAGACCATATTGCTCACCATGCGCTGCGATGTCGAGACGATCCATGACAGGCACGATACGCTGTTCGGAGGAAAGCTTCCGGCGCCCAATGAGAGCACGCTCCGCGATCTTCGGGTACATGTGCTCAATTACAACTTTGATATCGGCATCGCTACCGACGGCGACGCGGACAGGATCGGCATCATCGATGACAAGGGCAATTTCCTTCATCCGAACGATATCCTCGTGCTGCTGTATTACTACCTGGTAAAGTACAAGGGTTTCAAGGGTGACTGCGTAAGAAATATCTGCACCACGCATCTGCTCGATAATATCGCGAAAGCGTTCGGATTTAACTGCTACGAGGTTCCTGTGGGATTCAAGCATATTTCCGCGAAGATGACGGCGACCGACGCGATCATCGGCGGCGAGTCTTCCGGAGGAATGGCGGTAAAGGGCCATATCCGCGGCAAGGACGGCATTTACGCAGCGGCGCTCATTGTTGAGATGCTTGCAGTGACCGGCATGAAGCTCTCGGATATCATTGCTTCGATCAAGCAGGAATACGGTGCGATGGCGTTTGTGGAAAGGGATTACCGCTTCAGCAAGGAAAAGAAAGAGGAGATCGTAAAGCGTCTTCTTTCGGACAAGGAGCTTCCCGATATCCCGTTCGCCAGCACAAAAATATCCTACCTCGACGGTCTCAAGATCTACTTTGCCGACGGCGGCTGGATATCGGTAAGATTCTCGGGAACAGAGCCTCTTCTGCGCATTTTCACCGAGATGAAAGAGACCTCTGACGCCGAAAAACTGTGCGGCATTTTCGAGACATTTCTTGAACTTTCGTGAACGTGACAATTTTTGTCAAAAGATGCCAAATCGGTTTAAAGACTTTTGTCGGGAAATAAATTAAATTGTATTTGGAGTTAAGGTTAATCAAGTGGGGTAGCAAAATGAACGCACAACGTGGGGTTAAGAGAAACAATGTCAAGAAGAATCTGATGCTTCTGACGATGGTGGCGCCTGTAGCTATCTGGCTGATCTTGCTTAGATACATTCCGATGGCCGGGATCGTGATCGCATTCAAGAAATACAAGGTGTACACCGCCGATCCTTCACTTATCAACAATATCGTACATTCCAAGTGGGTAGGCCTCGGTAATTTCAAGTTTCTGTTTACTTCCTCGGATACGCTTCTGGTCCTCAGGAATACGGTAGGATACAACCTGCTCTGGATAGCTCTCGGAGTAGTGATCTCGGTTTCTTTCGCGATCATGCTGAACGAGATTACCAGCAGGTTCGTTGCGAAGACCTATCAGACCATGATGTTCTTCCCCTTCTTCATCAGCTGGGTAGTAGTCAGCTACTTCGTTATGTCGCTGCTCGATCCCACGAGCGGACTTATCGTAAAGCAGCAGATCGCGAACAGCGGCGAGGCGACGAACTGGTATCACGAATACAAACCGTGGCCTGTTATCCTTACGATCTGTAATCTCTGGAAGAACATGGGATATCAGACCATCCTCTATCTGGCGGCCATAACGGGCATCGATAAATCCCAGTATGAGGCGGCTTCGATCGACGGAGCCAGCAAGGCCCAGCAGATCTGGTACGTTACGATCCCGAACCTCCGCAAGATGATCATTATCCTGCTCATTATGGATGTGGGCAAGATCTTTAATTCCGACTTCGGTCTGTTCTTCTCGGTTCCCCAGAACTCGGGAACGATCTTCAGGACCACTCAGGTACTCGATACCTATGTATACAGAGCGCTGATGAATTCCCAGAATATCGGAATGAGTACGGCGGCATCGCTGTTCCAGAATACCGTGGGATTCATCCTTATCATGATCACGAACACAGTGATCAGAAGGATCGATCCGGAATCGTCACTGTTCTAAACAAAGAGGGGTTTTGCCATGAGTCGAGAGAAAACAAAAAGAAACAGGCTGCAGAGCGTTTCAATCCCGACCGAGATCATTTTCCATATAATCGTCGGAGGATTTGCGCTCGCCTGTATCATACCGTTCATATTCGTAATCATAATTTCATTTTCTTCGGAGGAGAGCATAAGACTGATCGGTTATTCGTTCAAGCCTCTGAAGTGGTCGACGGAAGCTTACGGCTTTGTACTTCAGATGGGAAGCCAGCTGTGGAGATCGTATTTTAACAGCTTCCTCGTATCTATAGTCGGTACCGTCACCAGCGTCCTGATGTGCATTCTGTACGCCTATGCATTGTTCAGAAGAGACTTCAAATACAGAAAGTTCTTCATGTTCTTCGCATTCTTCACGATGCTGTTCGGCGGAGGACTTGCTCCGACCTACATGGTCTGCAAGCAGATGCTGGGCTTAAGCGACAACTACGCTGCGCTTATAGTTCCCGCTCTGGTCAATCCGTTCTTCATCATTATCATGAGGACCTTCCTTCAGACCTCGGTTCCCGAGGAACTGATCGAGGCGGCGGCCATCGACGGAAGCGGAGAGTACAATACATTATTCAGGATCATCATCCCGATCTCGAAGCCCGGTATCGCTACCGTTTCGCTGCTTACGATGATCAATTACTGGAACGACTGGTTCCTGACCATGCTCTATGTCAGGGACAGCTCGAAGTTCCCGCTGCAGTATCTCCTGATGAAGGTACAGAACCAGGTGGATTTCCTGATCAAGAATTCGTCCGTTATCGGCGTTGAAGCTTCAAAGATCCTTCAGGACCTTCCCGGAACGAGCCTCAGGATGAGCCTTGTGGTATTCATTGTTGTTCCGATCGCCTGCGCGTATCCGTTCTTCCAGAGATACATCATTTCAGGTCTTACGATCGGTTCCGTAAAGGGGTAAGCCCGGCATTGTGCCGCTTACATAAATTAATACATCAAATGTATTGGAGGAAAAAGTATGAAAAAAGTATTATCGATGCTGCTTGTTTTAGCATTGGCCATCGGCATGCTCGCGGGCTGCAAGAAGACCGTTGACGTTGCTGACAACGCCGGCACACCTCAGGGAGGAACAAGCACAAATCAGGGTTCGACAAACACCGGAAGTACCGATACCGGCAAGACCGACACCAAACCCGCAGACACTTCAAGACCCGACACACACGTTGTCCTCAAGATGTACCTTGAAGGCAGCAACGTAACAGATGACAAGGCAGTTCTCGAGAAGGTTAACGCATACCTCGACGAGAAACTCAACTGCGAA
Organism: uncultured Clostridia bacterium; assembly: GCA_947304065.1. Lineage (GTDB taxonomy): Bacteria > Bacillota > Clostridia > Lachnospirales > Lachnospiraceae > RUG11977. Next base: position 6,946 of record CAMZAI010000016.1, read on the forward strand.
CTTCAGCCCATCTGGGGAACATGGGGCGATTTCGATCAGGGCGCTGTACTTTCGCTTCAGGGCGCAGAGGACGTAGATATCTACTTCACCTGCTCATGGACACTGAACGAGTACAACCAGTTCGCACGCGACGGTTACTATGTAAGACTTGACAATCCCGATAACGACCTAATCCATAAGTACGGCCAGGATATCTTAAATCTCCTTCCCGAAGTACTTATCAAGGGTTCGACCATCGAAGGCGCTGACGGATACGGTATCTACGCTGTTAACGGCTACAAGGATATCGCATGCCAGAACTGCTGGGATGTAAACGTTGATCTTCTTAAGAAGTACGGCTACACCATCGAGGATATCGAGAAGGCTGATTACTACAGCTTCGGCGACATTCTTGCGAAGGTAAAGGCAGGCGAAGGCGAGAATTTCTATCCTCTGCTTATCGAGGGTGCAGTTCTTGAGCGTATGGTTGACAATTCGATCATCGTAGCCGGCGATTCCGGTTCAAACAACCTTCTTTCCTACTACATCAATCCTACCAAGACTTCCGAGCAGGGCGCTTACGGCAACAAGATCCTCAACAAGTTTGCTACGGACGAGTTTAAGAAGTTCTGCGAGAAGACCCGTGAGTACTATCTTGCAGGTTACATCGATCCCGATATGGCTAACCCGGAGAAGGCTAACGATACCAGATCGAACAAGCAGCTTACCGGACAGTACCTCATCGGAACCCAGTCCTATTCACTCGGTTACGAGATCCAGGCTTCGACGGAGCGCGGCTTCGAAGTAGCAATGGTTCCCACCACACCCGCTTATGTTGACACCACCTCTTCACAGGGCGCTATGATGGCTATTTCCACAGCATCAAAGAATCCCGAGAGAGCTATGATGTTCCTTAACCTCCTCAACACCGACGCTTATCTGTTCACACTGCTTGACTTCGGCGTAGAGGGCATTCACTACAATCTCAACGAGATCGGCGAAGTTGAATTCACCGACGAGAGATCGAACTACATGCCTTGGACCAACGGTCTCGGCAATGTAACACTGCTTCCTCCTCAGAAGGGTCAGGGCGCAGATTTCCAGGAGAAGTTCAAGGCTTATTACGGCAATGCGGATGAGATCCCGATCCTTGGATTCACCTTCAATCCCGAGAACGTAGAGAACGAATTCGGCGCACTTGCAAACGTTGCGGCTGAGTACTTCCTGCCTCTTTGCACAGGTGCTGTAGATCCTTCCGAGAAGATCCCCGAGTTCCTTGCGAAGCTTGAAGCTAACGGCATGCAGAAGGTTGTTGACGAAGCCAATAACCAGCTTTCCAACTTCCTTGCGGCACAGGGCAAATAAGCTGATATAATGTATTGTTTAAGGGCCTCATGAGTTGCTCATGGGGCTCTTTGTTGCTATAATCATTAATGATAGTACAGATCGGTTTATTCACTTTATGATGGTGTGATCTATGAAGGGAATTTGGAAAAACTCCGGCATAAAATGGAGAATGATAAGGCTGCTCGTATTCGGCTGGATCGTACCTTTGGCTGCCGCCACGGTACTGGTCACAGTCGTTATGTCAGTGCGCCTTTCAAAGCAGATGCGGGAGACGGTCACGAATTCTCTTTCAAAGGTCGCAAGCCTCATACAGGCAGGTTTTGACGAATGCAACAAAGCTTCCCGCGACGCGACGTATCTCGGAGTAGTTCAGGAAGCCTATAACGAATATCTGAACACTTACGACGAGCAGAAGCTCTATAACGACATCACCGTATTCCTTACCGGACAGTACCGCTACAATAAGCGCAGCGACTGTGTTATGCTGATCTTTACTGAGCGGCCCGACCTGTTTTACAGCGCCTATGATTCCAGCGCGTCTTATAAAAACGTTATGAGCTTCAGACAGAACGGTCTGAATAATGTCCTTGCGCTCTCGGAAAGCCTGGATACCGGCATTTGTCTCTATACCGACGATACGGGCATGTATCTGGCCAGAAACCTCGTTACGTCCTCTTACAAGCCTTACGCGATGATCGTGATGAAGCTGAACCCGGACGAGATGTTCGGAAGTTTAAAGAGCGTATGGGGGTATTCGGATGCGGCCGTATATGTGGACGGGACATTGGTATACGGCGATGAACTCGGTTTTGCCGAGAGTGCGAAGCAGAACTATGACATTGCATTTTTCCATGACTCGAAGAATCAACCGTACGCGCATTACACCTCGGAGATCGACCGAAGTGTCGTGACGCTGAAGGTACTGCTGGATAAGGCGGCGATCACGAGTGAGAAAAAGATCGGAATATATATCGTCATAATCCTGCTCGTATCGTTGATACCCCTGTTCTTTATAGTACTCAGATTCTTCGACAGGATGGTTAAAAGCCCTGTGGACGAGCTTGTTACCGCAGCAGAAGAGATCAGCCGTGAGAACTACGGCTACGAGATAGAAAAAGAGGCGAACAGCAAGGAATTCAACTATGTTAACGGCGCGTTCAACGACATGAGCCGCAAGCTGAAGCAGCAGTTCGAACAGATTTATCTTGAGGAACTCGCGGTCAGGGATGCGAATATAAAGGCTCTGCAGTCGCAGATAAATCCTCATTTTATCAACAATACGCTTGAGATCATCAACTGGGAAGCGCGCCTGAACGGCATCTATAAGGTTTCGGGCATGATCGAGGCGTTGTCCACGATGCTGAATGCGACGCTGAACCGCAGCAATATCCAGCGCATCAGGCTGAGCGAAGAGATGAAGTATGTCGATGCTTATCTCTATATCATTTCCGAGAGGATGGGCAAACGACTTACGATAAAGAAGGACATTGACGAGAGCCTGCTGAACGAGACCGTTCCGAGGCTTATCGCGCAGCCGATAGTCGAGAACGCGATTGAACACGGCATTTCCGATTCGGGTACGGGAAGCGTATCGATCAGGATCTATGCCGAGAACGAATATATGTACATGGAAGTCCGCAATACCGGACATATGACCGAGCAGGACAGGGAGAAGATACGCGCGATACTTTCGGGCGAGACCGAGGGCATGGACCAGCGTTCGGTGAGCATCGGCATAAGCAACGTAAACAAGCGTCTGAAGCTGATGTACGGCGATTCCTGCGGACTCAGCATCACCGATGACGAGGAAGGCACTGTGAGCCTCCTGACATTCTTGAGGGAAGGCGGTGAGACGTATGGTGAAAGGTAAGCTGCTTCGCCTTACGGCGATCGCTTTGATAATTATACTGATGTGCCCGTGTCTTGCCGGATGTTCGGGGAACGGCGACGATCCGGCATCGGCAGTTTCGGGAAGGACAGTGACCATTGAAGTAAATACGATGTACGCGGGCGACGAATACGGGGATATTTTCTTCGATGCGGTTGCAAAGTGGGAGAGCGAGACCGGTTACAAGGTACATACTGTTTCGAACACCTCCGACGAAGCATATAAAAAGCGTATCCTGATGGATTTCCAGACAGGCGCGGAGCCTGATGTGCTGTTTTATTTCAACGGCGTGGATTCGAACTCCCTGGTTGCGAACAAGAGAGTCATCTCACTCGATGAGATCAGGTCCGTTTATCCTGAGTACGCCTCCAACATGAAAGAGAGCATGATGAAGGCGTCGAACTACGACGGCAGGATCTATGCGGTCCCTGTAAACGGCTACTGGGAGGCGCTGTTTGTAAATGCCAAGGCCCTGAACGAGCTCGGACTTGAGCTTCCGGACAGCGACATGAACTGGGACGGCTTCCTGGATCTTTGCGCAAAGATAAAGGCAAAAGGCAAGATCCCGATCGCGGCGTCACTCTCGGAGATACCGCATTACTGGTTCGAGTACTGCATTTACAATCACCAGACTCCCGACAATCACGAGCTGGTGCCCGAATTTGTCGTGGACAATACGGCGCAGGCTTGGATCGCGGGGATCAATGACATTAAATACATGTATGAATGCGGTTATTTCCCCGATAATACGCTTTATGTGTCGGATGAGGTATCGAAGTCCATGTTCCTTAACGGAGACGCTATATTCCTGCTTGAGGGCTCGTGGTACGCGTCTACGATCAACGAGCGCAGCGATTCGGACAATTTCGCGGTTACTTATGTGCCCGGAACGGATACGAGAAAGACGACCGACATCATCGGAGGACTTTCAACCGGATACTTCATTACGAAGAAGGCCTGGGAGGACGAAGAAAAGCGCGAAGCTGCTGTCAGGTTCGTTGAGTACATGACCGCGGACGAGAGAGTGTCGAAATTCGCGATGATCAGTGCCACGGCGCTCAAAAACGGCGTGGAATACACCGGTGAAGCCTCTTCCTTCTATAAGTCCGCGCTGGACATGGCAGAGGGCGCTACAGGCTGTTCCGAGGCCGTACAGGACCGGCTGCCGGCATACTGCAGGGCTCCCGTATTTGAAAACATGCAGGGACTGATGCAGGGGAGCTCCGACATTACCGATGCTGTAAGGGAAGTTATAAGGCGCAAAAAACAGAATAATTGATTATTTGGGGTAAGCTATGTATAAAGTAGTGATAATAGACGACGAGCCGATAATCGTCGAAGGTCTGTCCAGGGCCGTTGACTGGAGCCGCTGGGACTGCAGGGTTGCAGGCTTTGCGTACAACGGCAAGGAAGGACTCGATGTGATACGAAAAGAGAGGCCCAATATCCTGATCTCGGATATCAGGATGCCCGAGATCGACGGACTTACGATGGTCGCGGCGTTAAAGAGCGAATTTCCGCATATGCAGATCTCGATCCTGACGGGATACAGAGACTTTGAATATGCGAAAAAGGCGATAGAGCTCGGCGTGACGAGGTTCTTGCTGAAGCCTTCGAAGCTTGACGAGCTCGAAGAAGCTATCGAGGCGATGAAGAAAAAGCTCGACGATGTGGCAAGGGTGTATCCCGAGCTTATTTACGGGAACGCAGCTGCCGACGAGGGCGCGCAGGATACGGAAGAGGAGCTTGAGGACAGCCCTGCCGGCAGCTTTATCGTAAATAACGCGATAGACTACATTAAGGAGCATTACGCCGACAAACTCAGGTTGTCGGATGTCGCGGACGAGATATATGTAAGCCAGTGGCACTTAAGCAAACTGATAAACAAGCACACCGGAAGCAATTTCTCCGAGATACTGAACGGTATCAGGATAGAGAAGGCTAAACAGCTGCTCAAAGATCCTGCGCTAAAGATCTACGATATCGCAGAGCAGGTAGGATTTTCGGACCTTACGCATTTTTCCAGAGTGTTTAAAAAGCTCGAGGGCATCAGCGCGAACGAGTACAGGAATAAGATTTGAGTCTTGACAACAAAATCCTCAAATAGTAAACTTCTAAACAGTTTAGGATAACGACACCAATAGCGGAGGAATTCTCATGGTAGAAGCGGTAAGCTGTGGTGGTGTAGTTATTTTCAGAGGAAAGATCTTATTGTTGTATAAGAATTACAAGAATAAGTATGAGGGATGGGTACTTCCCAAGGGAACGGTAGAGGAAGGCGAAGAATTTAATGAGACGGCACTGCGCGAGGTAAAGGAAGAAACCGGCGTAGAGGCCCAGATCATCAAGTATGTAGGCAAAAGCCAGTATACTTTCAATACGCCGCAGAATACTGTCATGAAGGATGTACACTGGTACCTTATGATGTCTGACAGTTATTACAGCAAACCACAGAGAGAGGAATACTTCTGTGACTCCGGTTACTACAAGTACCACGAGGCCTACCATCTGCTGAAGTTCGCGAATGAGAAGCAGATACTCGAGCAGGCGTACAACGAATATGTGGAGCTTAAAAAGAGCAACCTTTGGGGCAATAAGAAATATTTCTAAAACAAATAAAAGACCGTCAAAAACGGTCTTTTGTTGTTTTATGGTAATTCTTATCTGTGTCTCGGGAACTCTTTTACTACCTGGGCTGCGGCCGATATCTGCGTAATGATGGCGATATCGAAGGTGGAGCTCAGCGAATCGATCTTCGAGAGAAGCTCGCCCTGCGAAGTAGCGACATACTTCGGCTTAAGGCGGTTAAGCGCGTAACAGAGAATATCAGTGCGGCAGATCTCACAATTGCACACATCAAGCTGCGGCATCATGGCTTCGAGCTTGCGCTCAACCATGTCTTCCATAATGTTTCTGACGATGAGACTCATTTAGATAATCCTCCTCATTCTGTGTAAACGGAGCGGATGCTTTACAATTTAACTGTCCCGCATTAATATTATATTACTATTATACATATCGAATATGCAATTAACAAGAGCTTTCGGTGCTTACGGAGGGGTTTTTTCATGTTTAAGAAACTTTTTTCCAGGTTTTTTAACAGAGAGATAATAATGTATCTGATCTTCGGCGTCGCGACGACAGTAGTGAACTGGGGAGTGACATTCCTCTGCCAGCGCGTTTTCGGCCTTGACGAGCCGGGAATTCAGACTTCCGCGGCGAACGGAATAGCATGGTTTGCGGCGGTTCTCTTCGCGTTTATCACGAACCGGAGCTTCGTGTTCGAGAAAACGGATAATTCAATATGGGCAGAGCTTATAAAGTTCTATGCGGCCAGGATATTTACCGGACTCTTCGAGACATTCCTCCCCGACGGACTGTTTGCACTGTCGAAGGCCGGAGGAGGCGCGTTAAGCTTTCTATCAGCCGATTTCCTCGGGCTTACGGGCGGTATTGCGAAGGCCATTACGACGGTAATTGTTATTATCCTTAACTATATTTTGAGCAAACTTGTGGTATTCACCAAGAAGAAAAAGACAGAGACGGAAGGACAGGCTGAACAGGCTTCATCAGAGCAATAATAAACAGACAGGACGGAACGTATGAGAGAAGCGATAAAACTTAAAAAAGGCGAGGGCCGTACGATAAAGAGCGGCGGGCTCTGGATATATGACAATGAGATCGATGAGATCCCAGAGAGCATTAATGACGGGGATATTATAGATGTACTGGATTTTGACGGATATTTTCTCGGTACAGGTTATATCAACCGCAGGTCGAAGATCACGGTGCGGCTGCTCGCGCGCAGGACAAAAGACGTCGATACAGACGAACTGATCGTGAAGCGTGTAAGGGATGCATGGGAATACCGCAAGAAGGTCTGCGATACTTCATGCTGCCGACTGATCTTCGGTGAGGCAGATTTCCTGCCCGGCATTGTGGTCGACAAATTCTCGGATATCCTGGTTGTGGAATCCCTTGCGCTCGGTATCGACAGATTAAAACCCCGGATCCTCGACGAATTGAAGAAAGTCCTGGCTGAAGACGGTATCGCGATCCGCGGTATATACGAAAGAAGCGATGCGAAGGTTCGCGAGCTCGAGGGAATGGAGCGCTCAAAGGGCTTTATCGGTGAGCCTTTCGACACCAAGGTCGAGATATGCGAGAACGGTATACGTTTCAACGTAGACGTACAGGACGGACAGAAAACAGGCTTTTTCCTGGACCAGAAATACAATAGGCTCGCGATCCAGAGGCTCTGCAAGGACGCTGAGGTCATCGACTGCTTTACACATACCGGATCGTTTGCACTTAACGCCGCAAAAGGCGGTGCAAAAAAGGTAACTGCGGCCGACATATCCGAGACTGCGATCGCGCAGGCACGCGAGAACGCTGCGCTGAACGGTTTTGAGAATACCATAGATTTTGTATGCACGGATGTGTTCGATCTGCTTCCGAACCTGATCAAAGAGGGGAAAAGCTATGATGTCGTGATCCTCGATCCGCCCGCGTTCACTAAGTCGAGAAGCTCGATAAAAGACGCTGTGAGAGGGTATAAAGAGATCAATCTGCGAGGGATGAAGCTCGTTAAGAACGGCGGATATCTCTGCACATGCTCATGCTCGCACTTTATGGATCCCGCGACCTTCTACGATACGATCGCGAAGGCGGCTAAGGATGCTCATAAGAGGATCAGACAGGTAGAGTACCGTACACAGGGACCGGACCATCCGATACTCTGGGAAGGCGGAGACTCGTATTACCTCAAGTTCTATATCCTACAGGTTTGCGATGAGATATGAGCCTCGCAGACTGAAGGCATTCACTTATTGAATAAAAAGAGACCGGCGGCTTAATCGCCGCCGATCTTTATGGGCTCGTTTATCGTAGTCGAGTAATACTTTATCATGCAATCGCTGTGATTGTTTATTATCTCTTTTTCCGTAAGATCCACGTCACGTCTGTATGTAACGTTGTCATAAATAATAAACCCGTCCTTGATCAGATCCTGAAAAGGAAGGAGAGGAGTATATTTCTTTTCGTCCATCAGACATCACCTCTAATCATCTTTGGTCCAATTATTATACCTCCATTTTGTGAAAAATGCAACCTTGTTTTTAGGTGAGTAGATTTTTATGGCATATGACTACACAAAAAGAGAAACGGGTACAGATTACGCAAGAAATAAAGAAAAATAATTCTCTGACACATTTTTGCCATGTTTTGATGGTTAAATACATATGATGGATTAGAATGATACTAGGATAACTATGTCCGGAAAGGAGGCAGAGTATGAATATCTATATTTCAGACGTTGGAATATTTAAGTCAGACAATAGCGCATATCCGATCACAAATACTGCCTCCGTGAAGAAGGTAGAACCCTTAGAGCAGACCAAATCTTCGACCGACAGTGTTGTAAGGCAGGCCCAGCAGGCGTATGTTGCAGAGAATACTCCGGCTTACACGATCAGCATTTCCAGCATGGGTAAGGCGGCTGTGCAGTCATTACAGAAGCTCAGTGCGAATTTCGCATCCATGCGTGACCAGCAGTCAAAGAATGCATTCGGTATTACTGCCGATACTTCTATATCGGATAATAATTCGACTTACAATAGATACGATGAGAGAGAAAGTTTCACCACTGTAGATGCGTCGAAGTCGCTGAACGCCGGATTTACCGGCACGGAAACCGTAGGTGTCTCAGCTCTGGCCGGACCTTCTGATGTACCGGCTGCGGCAGAGACTGCTGTAACATCGGATGAAAATGAAGCAACCTCTTCAGTTTCTTCAAATTTGAGCCGATATACAGATTACCAGCTCCAGCAGCTTTTGAACGACGGATCGATATCGAGGGCCGAGTATAATACAGAGCTCGCGAAGCGTACGGGCACCGAGTCTCCGGAAAACCGGACAGTTTCCGAAGAACAGGAGGCCGCTATGCAGGATCCCGTCATGAGACAGGCTGTGGCTGCCTATAATTTCCAGATGGCGTATCAGATCAACGCTCTGATCACGCAGTAAAACTGCAGGCAACTTTGTTTGCCGGTCATGTGTACTTCGAGGAATCAGAATCGGCTGCCGCCGATTCTAAACAGGAGGTGTAATTATGGCATCTGTTTTTGGATTAAATTCATCAGGCGATAATAATTATTTCAATAGTCTTTCAGGTCTCAGCTCGTCGAATAAGTCTTCATCGACCGATTCGTCGGTATTTTCGGGTATGCTCTCGGGCGCTTCGGCTCTCGGCGATTACTCGTTGATCCAGAGCGGAGCTTACAAAAAGCTCCTCAGCGCTTATTACAGCAGGGATGCGAAGTCAGGCGCTTCCGAGACCGATAAGAAAGAGATGATCAACCTTAATACTGCGAATTCCGATGCTACGGCGCTCAATTCCTCGGTCAGCAAGCTGATGGGCACCGCTGTTACGGAAGAGAACCGCGAGACCGTTAAGGAGAATCTTAAGGCGCTTGTTGAGAATTACAACTCAGTTATCGATTCAGCGAGTGAAGTTGACAATACTTCCGTACTGAGACAGGCGCTTTGGATGACGCAGGGTACCTCGGCGAACGCAAATACGCTTACCGATATCGGCCTGACCGTCGGAGAGAACAATAAGCTCGTCCTGGACGAGGAGAAATTTGATAAGGCCGACCTCGCTGTTATGAAGTCGCTGTTCACGGGAACCAGCTCATTTATGGGCAGACTCGCGGGCCGCAGTTCACAGATCGCATCGGCTGCGATGAACGCACTGACAGGTTCTTCGGGATCAGCATACAACAGTTCCGCAGGATACACCGGAGTTAATTCAAAAAGCATTATTGACACACTTACCTGATTAAATTAAACTTTCATCCGGAGGCTTTAAAGTCTCCGGATTTCTTTATGCGGAGGAAAAATATGATCACTGCGAATCTTAAACCCCAAAAGGTATTCGAATATTTTGAAAAGATGTGCTCCGTGCCGCACGGCTCGGGCAATACAAAACAGATCAGCGACCTGCTCGCAGGTTTCGCACGCGACCTCGGCCTGAAGTACCGTCAGGACGAGCTCAACAATCTGATCGTCTGGAAGGACGCAAGCCCCGATAAGGCCGGCTGTGCGCCCGTGATCCTTCAGGGCCATATGGATATGGTATGCACGAAGGAATCCTGGGTTGAAAAGGATATGGCAAAAGACGGTCTCGATCTTGTGATCGACGGAGACTGGCTCAGGGCAAACGGCACGTCTCTCGGCGGAGATGACGGTATTGCAGTAGCGATCGCTTTCGCGATCCTTGAGGACAAAAGCCTTTCGCATCCTCCGATCGAGGTGATCATTACCGTCGATGAAGAGGTAGGAATGGACGGCGCTTTCGGCATCGATCTGTCAGATATCAAGGGCAGAAGGATGATGAACATCGACTCCGAAGAAGAGGGCGTGGTAACCGTATCATGTGCAGGCGGAGTAAGGGCGGATTCCTTTATTCCCGCGCATCTGATGAAGCTGGAGGACGGTTATTCCGTATTTAAGCTCAATATCGGCGGACTGCTCGGAGGCCATTCGGGCTGCGAGATAGACAAGGGCCGCGGAAATGCAGTAAAGCTGATGTCACGTGTGCTCTTCGGTGCAGCTGCGGAGTTTGAGGGCTTCAGACTTTGCTCGATAAAGGGCGGAAGATTTGACAATGTTATCTGCCCCGAGTGCGAGGCAACTGCAGCCGTTCCCGCATCCGCAGCCGCGGAGTTTAAGACTTTTGTTGAGAAATTTGATGAGATTTTTAAGACTGAATATGCCGCAGCAGATCCCGGCGTTGAGCTGAAGCTTGAAGCGGCAGTAGCAGATGAAGCTTACAGCGAGCTCGATTCGTTCAAGGTCGCAGAGGCTCTGTTCATGCTTCCCCAGGGCGTTATTGAGATGAGCAGGGACTTTAAGGATCTGCCCCAGACATCGTTGAACCTCGGCGTTATCAGCTCGGATGCAGACGGAGTTCATTATTCGAATTCTATCAGATCGAGCATTACATCGCAGAAGGAATATGTCCTCGCACGTGTAAAGGCTGTGACAGTATCTGAGGGCGGAACCGTGACCACCAGGGGTACTTATCCCGGATGGGCTTATAACAGGGATTCTGCGTTCAGGGCTACGCTCATGGATGTGTATAAAAAACAGACCGGGCAGGAGGCTGCCATCGCAGCGACCCACGGCGGTCTGGAATGCGGTCTGTTCATTGAAAAGCTGCCCGGACTGGACTGCTTATCGATCGGACCCGATATGCGCGACATTCACTCGAGCGCGGAGAGACTTAACATCCCTTCGGTAGAGCGATTATATAACCTTATCACAGATTTCCTTGCTGAATTGGATTAATTGATCCTATGAATAACGGTTCAGCGCAGTATCAGGACAGCCAGCCGGTCTTCTTCTCGGGAGCCTCGTAGTACTCGCCGAAGGTATCGACAGTGACCTTCTTCATCTTCTGGGTTTCGTAAGGCCTGTCGCTGTAATCGGTCGCGGTGGTCGCGATCCTGTCTACAACGTCCATGCCCTCGATGATCTTGCCGAATGCGGCGTACTGACCGTCAAGATGGGGAGAGTTCTTGTGCATGATGAAGAACTGGGATCCTGCGCTGTCGGGATCCATGGCGCGCGCCATAGAGAGAACGCCTGCGGTGTGCTTTAAGTTGTTCTCAAAGCCGTTGTCGGAGAACTCTCCGCGGATATGATAGCCGGGGCCGCCCATGCCGTTGCCGTCGGGACATCCGCCCTGGATCATGAAGCCTTCGATGACTCTGTGGAAAATAAGGCCGTTGTAAAAGCCGCTTTCAATAAGCGAAATGAAGTTCCTGACGGTATTCGGTGCGATCTCGGGATAGAGTTCCGCCTTCATGATGCCGCCGTCAGCCATTTCGATGGTTACAATGGGATTTTTCATAAGATACCTCCGTTTGTTTAAATCTTGCTTAATTCTACACCATACTATACAATATTTCCATACGGAACTATTGCTTTTGAAGCTGTTTTAAGCAATTTAAAGCTTTTAGTATGAGCGCTATGAGCAGGGAGAGGAATAAGAATTATCTATAAGCTGATTCTTAAGAGGGAAAATATATGACTTACAAATACTGGGAGACCTGTGCTGAGCGTGAGCGCGAAGCGCAGCCCATACCCGATACCTGTCGGGAAGATAGTGTCTTAGCCGTCGCCGTGGACACGCCCGTGTCGGAAGGACAGATTACCGACAGAGATTTATCTGCTGCAGAAGTTCAGTTGCCTTCAGATACTCCGGATGCCGGAGAAACGCAGGTTTCAAGCGATGAGACAGCTGTAGAAGAAACGCGGATTTTTGACATTCAGGAGATCAGGCGCGACCGCGAGGACAATGACCGCATGAACCGCGAGGTGGAAGAGTATTTCGCCGAAGAAGAAAAGCGGTATGATTCCGAGAACGGTGAAACAAAGAAAAAGAGTGTCGCGAGGCTGATCTTTGTCGACGGTCTGCTCGGTGTACCGCTGCTCGTGATCTCGTACATCGTGACTGCCGCATTCCTGCTGGCATTTGCTGCACTTACCGCAGCATTCTTTCTTGCAGGTCTTGCACTTCTAATGGGTGCGGTGATCGTTATCTGCAATTCATTCAGGATTTTTTCCGTTAATGTTCCTACGGCTCTGGTCTGCATCGGAGCTTCGGTAGCTGCGGCAGGCATAGGACTTATGATGTTCCTGCTCTGTCTGCTTACGGCGAGTAAGCTTCTGCCGTTTACCGTAAAACTTCCGGTAAGACTCGAGAAAAAACTCAGGCTTTTTAAAAACTAATGGAGACCAGCATGAAGAAATTCTGTAAAACATTATTTGCGGTCGCCGGGATCATGGTGATAGTCGGAGCCATAACGATCCTTGCCGCGATCATAGTATATAACCGCTCCGGGAGCATCGTGGGCGATGTGAATTACACATTTATAGGTGCAGGCGGAGAAGATATAAAGTCGCTGCACTGCATCACAACATATGGAAAGACGACTTTCAAAGAAGGCAGTGAATGGTCCGTGACCTTTAACGATGTTTATCTGAAAGGCGCATCCTGCGGAGTGAACGGTGACACACTTTACGTGAAGACCGAGGGCCCCGGAACTGTCGATATGCTGGGCTGGAAGATAGGACTGTTCTTTGATTTCAACAAGAACCGCAGTGCCGAAACTATCATCACTTATCCCGCAGGTATCGAGCTGGACAATGTGTTCGGTGAGGCCGGGATCGGGCGCATAGACATTGATTCGATGAACGCCCGGACAGTTCTTATACAGTCGCCTTTCTGCGGGATCGACATGACGCGCTGCAGCATAAAGGACAGGCTGGTATTTGATTCGGTGATCGGAAATATCGACGTTCTGAATAACGCGCCTGCGGATATAACCGTAGACCTCAGGATGGGAAGAGCAAAGATATCCGGTAATACCGAATCGAGAGTGGAGTACGGATCGAATCTGATCATAAAATGACTTATACATGGTGCCTGTCACCGCTAATTCAGCTCAAAAAAACAGGGAGTCGGCAAAAACCGTCTCCCTGTTTTTGTTTGTGCGATAAGCGAATGCCCTCGGCAGCAAGCTCGCTTGCTGGACGAGGGCTGAGTGAACGGTCATTGAGCGGACTTCGTACGCGAGATGACCCGTCGAATCGAGTAGGAGTCAGCCTACTCGATTCATTTGATCACATCTTTACCGCATTCAGCAGCCATTCTCTGTCTGCCGCCTCAAGATGAGGACTGAGCTTTTCAACAACAAGCTCGTGATAAGCCTTCAGTGTCTTAAGTTCTTTTGCGGTCAGCTCTTCGAAGTTTACGGGACGAAGATCGATGGGGCAGAGTGTCAAAGCCTCAAATCTCATGAACTGGCCGTATTCCGTTTTCTTATCTTTTACGCAGAGCAGGTCGTTCTCAATACGCACGCCGTATTTGCCTTCGATGTAGATACCGGGCTCATCTGTGATCACCATGCCTTCTTCGAGCTTTGTAAGAGTTGAGCGGCGGCCGGAGTTCCAGTGGAAGCTCTGAGGGCCCTCGTGTACGTTAAGGAAGAAGCCGATTCCGTGGCCGGTTCCGTGATTGTAGTCCTCATACTCATCCCAGAAAGGAGCACGTGCGAGAATGTCGAGATTCGCGCCGCTGCAGCCATCTTTGAATACAGCTGCGGCGAGGTTTAAGTGACCGCGGAGGACCATGGTGTAATGATGCTTCATCTCGTCGGTCAAGGGACCTACAGCGATCGTTCTCGTGATATCGGTGGTACCTGTAAGATACTGTGCGCCGGAATCCACAAGCAGAAGACCGTGAGGCTCTACATCAATATCAGTCGCTTCCGTGGGCTCGTAATGGATGATCGCTCCGTGTGCGTTGTAGCCGGAGATGGTATCGAATGAAAGTCCCTTGTAGCCGCGTCCTTCGGATCTGAACTGCTCAAGCTTCTTTGCGGCGGATACTTCGGTGATCTTTGTCTTGCCTATATTTTCATCGAGCCAGCGAAGGAATCTGACCATTGCCACGCCGTCGATGATATTGGCCTCGCGAAGGTTCTCACGCTCGGTCCCGTTCTTCTTTGACTTCAT
>CAMZAI010000017.1 GCA_947304065.1 uncultured Clostridia bacterium
TCCTGCGGAACGCCCATCTGCTGCACAACTCCGAGTTTCATAACAACGATCTGGTCGGAAATGCTCATCGCCTCTTCCTGATCGTGTGTTACGAAAACGGTAGTGATATTTGTCTCACGCTGAATGCGGCGGATCTCCTCACGGGTCTGCAGACGGAGTCTCGCGTCAAGGTTCGAGAGCGGCTCGTCGAGCAGAAGAACGCGGGGCATCTTAACAAGTGCACGCGCGATAGCCACACGCTGCTGCTGTCCTCCCGACAGCTCGCTGGGCTTTCTCTCGAGGAGTTCGTCGATCTGAACGAGCTTCGCTACCTTATAGGTACGCTCAAGCATCTCGTCCTTTGTAAGCTTGTCCTCTCCCTTGAGGTTCTCGAGCGGGAACATGATGTTCTGCTTTACCGTCATGTGAGGGTAAAGAGCATAGTTCTGGAATACCAGGCCTACGCCTCTGTTCTCGGGAGACAGATCGGATACGTCCTCTTCTCCGAAATAGATCCTGCCCTCGGTGAGCTTCTGAAGACCGCAGATCATATAGAGCGTCGTGCTCTTTCCGCAGCCGGAAGGTCCGAGCAGACCGATCAGTTTGCCGTCCGGTATCTCAAACGAGATATCGTTTACCGCGGTCACTTCGGTCTTGACCTTTTTGTCCCTGTTGGGGAAACGTTTTGTGACATGTTCGAGTACTACTTTCATAAGTTGCCCTTCTCCATTCTTATTTTGTATTCCTCTTTTGCTTTTATATCATCAAATATCTTCTGACTTTTGATGTCCACGACCACAGTGTCCGCGAAAATATCGTGGATCGCCGAATTCGTGGGCGTACGGATCAGTACCGCAAGCTGGATCAGCAGCAGCAGTCCGATCACGATCGTCGCGGCGACGCCCGTCATATTGCCGAGCAGCATGACGATCATAAATACGGGGATCATGGTCTCCACGGCGTATTTGCCGAGCACGGTCCTGACAGCCAGCGCAAAAGGCTTAAGCTTCGTCTGGTTCTTCTGCATAAGGCCCAGTCCGAATATCTTCTTTCCGACCGTCTGTCCGTTGCCGAATATCATCGGTACGGTAAATTCCGTCACCATATACCCGAGCAGGATGCCCAGCGACTGGATGACCAGCGTAAGGTTCACGACCCTTACATATAAACGGTTGAGCGCCTCATCCGTGTTCATGGCGGAAGTTGCGTTCAGATACTTCTCAACCTCTTCGGGCGGAAGCGCACCGATCTCTTCCCCGGTCATATGAAGCGAAATGCCGTAGTCGCTCTCATATTTGTCGTAATATGCCTCAAGTTCGTCGTATTTCGCGTCGTACCCGACCGCTACCGATACAAGGAACCCGAAGCCCGTCGCAGCGATCGCAAGCAGTATGATATCGAGCAGGAGCGCCGATATCCTCTTCGTCATGCTCGCTTTCTGAATATCGAAAAACATAGAATCTCCTTAAACCAAGCCTTTATACAATACTACACGATCGCGATTTGGTCTAGAGGTAAAAATTATTTGCTTTAAATTCTTTTATAAGGTCGTCCGCGTCCCTCAGCAGCGCCTCCATCTCTTCGTGGCTGTAAACGGTAGCTCCGCATGCGCAGACATGCCCGCCGCCGTGATATTTCTCGGCCAGCTTGTTGACCTCGACGAATCTGCTGCGAAGCCTTACCCTGATCGTGCCCTCATAATCGATGAACGCGATCCAGATGATGCTTCCCTTTATCTCGCCGAGCAGTCCCACCGTGTTGCTCGCCTGTTCCCTCGTAAGGGAGAACCTCTGCTGCATCGCCTCGTCGACGTAGATGTAGGCGACGCCGTTCTCGGTGGTCTTCATATTATCATAGACATAGGACCTGAACCTGATCTCGTCGAACTCCTCGAGATAGAGCCTTGCGTAAAGCGTCTCCGTATCGATCCCCACATCGAGCAGAACCGCCGCAAGCCTTAAGGTATCGCCCGAGGTCTCCACATAGCGGAAACGTCCCGAATCGGTGACCATTCCGGTGAACAGGCAGAGCGCAGCTTCCTTCGAGAGCTTCAGCTCATCCTTGAACGTCACGTAGAAATCAACGACCATCTCGCATACCGAGGACCTGAAGTCCTCTACCCATGAGATATCGCCGTAAGGGGCAATATCCACATGATGGTCGATCTTTATGATCTCCTTCGCGAGCTTCGCGTTTTCATTCGAGATTCGGTCGAGCACCGCGGTATCGAGCACCACAAGGAGCGCATCCGCGTATTTTTCGGCAGGTACCGCTCCGTCCTCCTTCCCGAGGAAGGAAACATAATCGGTATAGTCCTCGCACGCTACGAGCACTTCTTTTTCGGGGAAGGAATCTTTAAGAATGCGCGCGAAGCCCATCGTAGATCCCACCGCGTCGCCGTCCGGGCGGATATGCCTCGAAACGATCACTCTGTCGTATGCCTTTATCTTGTCTAAAATCTGTCTTTTTGTCTCTTCGTTCATATCAGTATCTTCCGTCGGTCACGCAAGCATCGCGTCCAGGTCTTTAAGCATCATCATCGCGGTCTCTTTGTCCTTCACCGTGGCGCCGCTGGCCTTCTCGTGGCCGCCGCCGCCGTATTTTACCGCGATCGGATTAATGTTGTATTTTGAGGAACGGATCTCGCAGAAGATGCCTTCCTCGGCCTCGGTGAAGTTGACCCAGATGTCGACGCCTTTGATATCGCCCATCACTCCGACCATTCCGCGCGATACCGCGAACGTGCTCATCCCGAGCTCTTTGACCTCTTCGGCCGTATTGTATATATATGCGCAGTTGTGTTCCGTGAACCTGATCTTCATCACAAAAAGGGCCCTGCGCTTTACCGCTTCGAAATCCTCCGCGTACAGATTTGAGAACAGGCGGTTCGTATCGATGCCTGCAGACATCAGGAACGACGCCAGTTCAAAGGTCTTCGCCGTCGTCGAATCGTACCTGAAGCGTCCCGAATCGGTGACCATTCCGGTATAGAGCGAAGTCGCCGAAAGCTCCGAGAGCTTCAGTCCGGCTTCCCTCGCGAAATACGCGATCATTCCGCAGCAGCTCTCGAAAGAGGTATCCTGCACTTCGTCGTCGCATATTTTTTCAAGGAAGATATGATGATCGACCCTGAATGACTTCTCCGCGATACGGTATCTGTCGTCGCTGATCAGCTCCGCTCCCGAGGTATCGAGCACTATCGCGAGCGCTCCTGCGTAGAACTCATCGGGGACCGTATCCATGACGGACTGCTCCATGAACGCATAGCGTCCTGCTTCGTCGCCCACAGTCCTGACGTCCTTCCCGGGGAAGTTGTCAATGATCAGGTTCTTAAGTCCGATCTGGCTGCCCAGGGCGTCGCCGTCCGGGTTCTTGTGGCGGTGGATCACGATCCTGTCGTATTTTTTGATGTCTTCAAGAAGTTTTTCAAACATAGCTTCCGTTCCGTGCCTTATCTGTTGTGCGTAAACTTTGTCTCGATCATCTGCGCAAGAGTCTTCGCGGCTTCCTTCGCGTCGTCGCCGACCTTGAGCTCTATGTCGCATACCTCCGCGTTCCTGTACTCGAAATCGAGCGACATTATGCGCCTTACCTTGTCGTCCGCGTCAATGTCGCGTTCGACGATATCCTTTACGACCGCCTTCTTTTCTCTGTTCACAAAGACAAGCAGCGAATTCTTTTTAAACTGGTTCTTGATCGTCAGCGCGCCGCACACGTCGATCGGGATGATCGCGTAATTGCCTCTCGCGGGTATCGGCTCGATCTCCTCGATCGAGGTTCCGAAATGATAGCGCGAATAAACCGTGCTCTCGATATATTTCCCCGCGTCCTTCTCTTCCACGAACTGGTCCTCGGAAATGAACCTGTACGCATTGTCCGACTCGTTCCCGCGTCTCGGGCGCGTCGTGGAAGTGACGGGTTTTTCGTACTTCTTATAATTCTTTGAAAGCTCGTTGGCGATCTCGTTCTTTAGGGAACCCGAAGGTCCTACAAGGCAGATCACGCCGCCGCTGCTCACATCGTTTATCTTTTCGTTAAAAGAGTTCCTGATCATCTTGCACAGCTGCAGGAAATCGCTGTAGCTGTTGACCGCAAGGATGCCGGTCATATCCATGTTCCAGGGCTTGCGCATGAGCACCGGATATGTGGCCTTTGAACTCGAAATATTATGCGCTCCGTCGTCGAGCAGGATATCGAGGGACATAACGTCCTTTCTCGTTCCTATGATGATATTCTGCGCGGGGATCTCGGGGAAATCCTGCAGGAGCCTCTCGCCTCTCGCGCTCATGCAAACGACGGGGACCGCCGTAACAAAGAACACGTCCGCGATCTTCGAGAGCTCGCTCACAAACTTCTGCGCTCCCTGGACTATAGGCTGTGTGCGGACAAATTCGGGATCCGAGAAAAGCGCGATCCTTTCCTTCGGATGGCGTCCGAACTCGCCCCAGCCTTTGATCTCATTTATGCTCATGGGCTCCTCATCGGGATACCTGTCGCTCAGTATCTTAAGAGCATAGGAATTACACTCGTAGAGGACGTCGTCCACGTCAAGACCTACTCTGAGTCTGTATTTTCTCATCTACAACACCGTTTCTTTCATCAAATTCCGTCGAAAAATAAAACCTATCGGGGAAAAATTATTGTACCATAAAAAAAGTCTTTTGTGTAGTAGAATGATTATGCATTTTTGTGTATAAATAACCATTATCCGAGGTTCCTGACCACGCCTATCGAGATATAATTGTCTTCGCAGGCGCGGTAATCGGAGCCTTCTTCGGCACGGACGCATTTCTCGCCGTGGATCGTCATGCGGATACCGCCGTCGGGCAGCGTCTCGGACGGATATGTATCCTCAAAATATCCGCCGTGCGCAACTGTCCTGCCGGTCAGGATACCCTTGAAATCCTTGAGTTCGCATTCGGGAAAATTGATGTTCCAGATCGTATTCCTCTCGAGAGGCTTTTCGAGATATTCGCCGAGGAGCTGCTCAAGATACCTGTCGCTGACCTCATGTACGCCGAAAGCTCCCTCGGAAAAAGCGATAGAATGAACGCCTTCCACTGCGCCCTCGAAAGCGGCTCCCGCAGTACCCGAATACTGAAGGTCGGTGCCGCAGTTGTAGCCGAAGTTAATGCCCGTGAGCACCGCGTCCGCCTGCACGAAGTTCTTCAGTCCGAAGCGCACGCAGTCGGCGGGGGTTCCGGTGGATTTATATGCATGCACGCCCTCCACGGGGAAATCCTTTACTTCATAAACATCGATATGAGTATGCAGTGTGATATAATGCGACATCGCGCTCCTCTGTCCGTCCGGCGCGATGACCCAGACCTCTCCGAACTTTGCCGCGGCACGCGCAAGTCTTACGATACCGTCCGCATATATTCCGTCGTCATTGGTTATAAGTATCTTTTTCATTTATTTTCCCTCATTTATTTTCCTTCATCATGGCTCTCAGCGGACTGATCGCCGCAGCCTGCTTCTTGAGCTCGGACAGATTCATCTTCATGTACAGTTCGAGCTGTCCGGCCTCTTCTTCGGTAAACCCGGTATTGCTCAGTATCCTGCAGTCGGGTATCACGCCCTCCGCCTTCCTTTCGGCGTCGGAGAAAGTCACATACGCCAGTTTTTTGCCGTCTTTCCTGCATATTCCCGATACGCTCATGGTCAGTTCTTCCATTTTCCGCTCCTTTCTCCGTTCCGATAATGCTTTATTATCTTCATCAAATATGTTACAGTATATAAGGCGCGCGGGCAATAAAAACCGACGCGCGGGAAGGGCTTTTATCCTATGGCTAAAGTGATCGCAGTATGCATAAGTGAGAAAAAAGGAACGCAGAAGCACGTCGTACCGTACATCGACGTAAAACGTGAGCACGGCATCGTGGGCGATGCGCACGCCGGCAACTGGCACAGGCAGATCAGTCTGCTCGCCAAAGAGAGCGTGGACACCATGCGCACCGAAGGCCTCGACCTCTTCCCCGGCGCATTTGCCGAGAACATCCTCACCGAAGGCATCGACTTAAAGCATCTGCCCGTAGGTACCAGGCTCCGCGTGGGCCCGGCGCTTCTCGAGGTCACCCAGATAGGCAAGACCTGTCACAACGACTGCGAGATAAAAAAGACCGCCGGAAAGTGCGTTATGCCGACCGACGGTATATTTGCCATAGTGATCGAAGAAGGAAGGATCGCTCCCGGAGACGGGATAGAGACCATACCCGCTCCGTAAGCTTTACAATTCCCCATGAGGGGCTTTTCTTAATACTTCTGCTGCGTTACCTGCGCCGAAGGATCGATCTGAACATCGTATGCCGCATTGATGCACTCATCCTTCGCGGTGATCGATACGGTGCCGCCCTCTATGGTTACCACTCCGCGCTGCTTGCCCTTTGAGCTCACATCGGTGTCCTTTGTCGTGATACCGTCATTCTCCGTCGATACGAGCGTTATATTGCCCGATTTGATCGTAACGGAATCATTTCCCTGGATCGCGGTACCCACCGCATTGACCTCAAGCGTGAGGTTCTTTATCTTCAGATCGTTCTTTGAGTGTATTCCCTTGTTGTACGAAGCGTTGATCAGCAGAGTTCCCTGTCCCTGTACGGACAGATCGTCCTTTGAATAAATGCATGCGTTGCCCGCGAGCTCCTGATTGCCGACCTTGCGCGCCCTGTTGTCGTTTAAGGTGTTTACCGTGCCGTTCTGCGCCACTACGGTCGCCTCTTCGGCATTCTCTATGTAGATGACCGAGTCCTCCTTTGAGGAAAGCGTAACGCCCGATAATATGACGGAAACCTCCTGGTCCTTGGCGTTGACCACGATCCTGCCCTCCGATAAGGTACCTGAGAATTTGTACTCGCCGGCCTTGGTGATAGTGTATACGCCGTTCTTCTCGCTCCAGCCGTCCGCGACCTCGGTGGTCACGGTAAGCCCCTCTGCGGGTGCGGAATCGGAAACGTCCGAAGTACCGGCACCGTCCTGCGCGGGATCGGCCGTAATGTTCGATGTGCCCGCTTCAGCCGCAGGCGTGTCGGTCGCCTTTGCGCCGGTCCCTGTATTTACGGGCGCCGATGTGGCTGCAGCGTCGCTGCCCGCATCGCCGTTTTTCGCGCAGGCGCCCAGCGCGCTCACCGTCAGTACTGCTATGACCGTCAGTATCAGTAATCTCTTTTTCATTTTATTCCCCCGTCCGTTTCTGATTTATTTTCGATCTTTATATCTCCCGTTTCGGGATCCACCATGAACCTTATCTCGCCGTCAAAGGTGGAAAATACCTCGCAGCCGAGTTCTTTGATCGCCGAGGCCATCTTCTCCCCGGGTGCGGCTGCGGTAACCACGCAGTATTCGGGTTTCAGCCTCTCGAGCAGCTTCTCCGCCTTTTTGCCGTCACGTCCGTGATGCGGCAGCTTGTAAACATCGATGTCCCCGATATCATACTCTCCGAGCAGTTCGGTAACCCTCTCCTTTTCCGCGTCTCCCGGGAAAAAGAACTTCCGTCCGGCATATTCGGCGAGCACCGCTACCGAGTAGTCGTTGGACTTTTCGTAATCCTCCTGCCAGGCCGCGTAGACCTTGATCTTCAGATCTCCGAACTCAAAGGTCTCGTTTTCGGTCGGGATATCGACCTCCAGGCCCTTGCGGTCCATCGCGATATTGAGCAGCGCCTGCTCCTCGGAATTCTTTGTCGCTCGCGACATGATCAGCCTGTCCACCGTGAGACCGTTCAGGACGCTCTGGGCGCCTCCGATGTGGTCCTTGTCGGGATGCGTGAGCACCAGAAGGTCGAGATGCTCCACATTCTTTTCCGAGAGCGAATCCATGAGTTTCGGCGCTTCGAGATAAAGCCCCGTGTCTATCATGATGTTCGCTTCGGGAGAAGTTATAAGGATCGCATCCGAATCCTCTTTTGTCTCAAAAAAATATACGCTCAGCCCGGTCACGGGTTCCGCATCCGGCTTCTGCCCTCCGGTATCCTTCTTACATCCGCAGGCAAGAAGCAGAACCGCGGCAATGACCGCTGCAAGCCTTATAAATATACTCCTTCTGCCTATATATATCAACCCGCTTTCCTTTACGCAATTCACATGTTACTATATATATGACCATTATAAACGGGAATCTGTGAAAAAATATACACTTTTTTATAAAAATTCGATCGCGCGGAGAGAAAATCATGGAAAAAGACCTGTTCGGACCCATAAAAGCATATTTCGAAAAGCTCGGATACGTATGCGACGGCGAGGTCAAGGATATCGATCTGTATATGGAAAAGGACGGAACGAGCGTCGCCGTGGAGCTGAAGCTCTCGCTGGATTTCAAGGCGCTGCAGCAGGCCGCGCTGCGCCAGAAGGTCGCCGATTCGGTATATATCGGCATCTTCTGCCCCAAGGACATGCGCTCGCACTCTTTCACCGACAAGCTCTATCTGCTTAAAAGACTCGGCATCGGTCTCATCACCGTCACAAAGCGCACAAAGACCGTATCTGTCGCCAACGAGCCCGTAGTCTGCGAGCTCAGCACCTTCCGCGCGCGAAATAAGCGGAACAGGGACGCCGTCTCAAAAGAATTCAACCGCAGAAAGACCAAGCTGAACACCGGCGGAGTCTCCGGGACAAAACTGATCACCGGCTACCGCGAGGACGCCCTCGTGGTGCTCGATGCGCTCTGCTCTCTCGGCGGCGAGTCCGATACCCGCTCCATTCACGCGGCTTCGGGCGTAGAAAAGACCGCTGCGATCCTTCGCGCCAACTATTACAGATGGTTCGAAAAGAAAGGCAGCGGCCGTTACTGTATAAGTGATGCGGGCTATGCCGCGCTCGAGGAATTCGAGCCTGTCCTCAAGGCTCTCATGCGCCCCGGCAAATGATCATTTCTCTAATCTTAAGATCTCGGAATAAGCCAGAAGGAACGGGCCCACGCCCTTTGCGTCGTCCTTCACCACGGGTTCGGACATATAGTACTCATATGTTCCGGACCTCATTTTTTCGCCTCCGAGCCCTGCCACAAGGCAGATCCCGCCGAGGTGGATGCCGTCTTCGTCCGAGGTCATGTATTCTTTGCGGATGCCGTCAAACGCGGCTTTCCCGTATTCCGCGTATTCGGCGGGCAAAAATCCGAGTCTCGCGCCGCGCAGATAGGAATAAGCCATTATCGCGCTTCCGCTCGTCTCGAGGTAGTTATCCTTCATTCCGCCCATATTGACCACCTGATACCACATACCCGAGGCATCCTGATAGTCATGCATCGCCTTCATGAGATCAATATACTGCTCTTTCAGCGCAGCGTAGGGCGCACCGCCATTGTAGGAAGGATCCGCGGCTCTTAACGTATCGAGCATCGCCATCGAGAACCATCCGATGGCCCTCAGCCAGAAATTGTTCGAGAGTCCGGTCACCTTATCGCACCAGAACATCTTCCTCGAGCAGTCGTAGGCATGGTAATAAAGACCGCTGCGCGGATCGCGCATATTTTTGCGCACAAGCGCGAACTGAGCGTAGATATCGCCGTAATTCTTACAGTTGTTGAACCGTGTTTCATACTCCGCGTAGAAGGGCTGGCACATGTACAGACCGTCGAGCCAGACCTGGTCCGGATATATCTTTTTATGCCAGAACGAGCCCTCCGCGGTCCTCGGCATACGCCCGATCTGCGAGTAGATCAGGTCGATCGCCTTGCGGTATTTCTCTTTTCCGGTCTTGTCCCAGAGTGAGAACAGTGTCTTTCCGGCGTTGATATTGTCAATATTGAGCTCATCGACAGAATATCCGTCGATCGTTCCGTCTTCCCTCACGCGGTGGTCGGTGAAAGCGTCCGCAAACTTCAGATACTTCTCATCGCCCGTGATATCGTACATCTCGAGAACAGCCCCGATCATGCAGCCATCGATATAATTCCAGGTCGCCTTTTTGCCCTGCCTGATCTTTTCGATATTCCAGAGAGGTGCGTCGGGAGTGCTGCCTTCGAGCAGTCTGTCAATATATTCCGCTATCCTGTCCAATCCGTGCCTCCGTATTATCTTCTTGCGCCGCCTTCGAAGAAAAGCCTTGCGGCAACAGCGTTATCCGGCTTTGTATCCTCAAGCGTGCACTGAATGTAGGGTTTTTCCTTTACGATAAAGTCCACTATGTCGGAATAATCCATAACTCCGAGGCCTGCTGCCATCGAGACAAGCTTGCCGTCTTTTAAGTCAAAGTCCTTTACATGCACGATCGCGATGTCCGGTCCGAGCACATCGATCGCGTTTTTGATGACTGCCTTATGATCGCGGCAGTTCTGCTCGTCAAGGAGATTTACCGGATCGAATATGATCTGCAGGTTCGGGGAAGCTATCTCGTCGAGAACCTTTCTCGCCCTCTCGGGAGTGTAAACGATGTGGCGCGCCACGGGCTCGATCGCGAGTATCACGCCCGATTTCTCGGCCGCCTCGACTACGGGTCTCACGCCCTCGATAAAGATCTTCAGCGCATCCTCGCTCTTGCAGGCTTCCTCGTAATGATAGTCGACGTTCGGAGCGCCCGTCTCGGTGCCCACAACTCCGCAGCCCAGAAGCGCCGCGAATCTTAAGTGGGCAACGTATCTCTCCACGGTCTTGCGGTAAGCCTCCTTATCGGGGGTTGCAAGGTTCAGGTAGCAGCCGAGCACCGCGATATCGAGATCGCTCGCCGCGAACAGCTTTTTAAGATACATCGCCAGGCCCGGAGTCAGCGCGGGATCGGCCGTCGAATAATCTTCGATCAGCTTTGAGAGCGCGATATGCGCGCATTTAAAGCCCTGCGCATGCGCCTCGGCCACGCGTTCCTCAATGGTTCCCGGCCTTACGTCGTGAAGTCTTATTCCCACAGAGTAGTTAGACATAAAAGATCTCCTTTGTATGTATTCAGGGCCCGAGAAGCGTCAGTCCCTGTGTATCACAACATTTTCCTGAGTAAAGTTCGTGCAGTTCTTTACGATAAAGCCTTCCCTGCAGCATTCGGGCACATTAAGGGCCATCGCGGGAGCGCCCTTCTTCGCGTCCGCAGCAAAACTCACTTCGATATCCTTCAGAACGATCTCTTCGATAGGCTGCTCGGGAAGCCCCTCGATCCAGCCTGCCGCATAGTGCGAATTGATCGCGCTGATCCGCTCGAACACAAGCTTTTTCACGAACGGCGTGCGGTCGTCCACGGGAAGCGGATCCCGGTTCTGAACGTAATCGGTCTTGCCGTCCTTATCGCAGAAATAGAACGAATTAACAACGAACGGAGTGATCACGCCGTCCATCTCGATGTCGCGGAAGATGATATTGTCCATGACGCTGTCCTTACCCCTGCCGCGTCTCGTCTTAATGCGAAGGCCGCGGTCCGTGCGAACGAACCTGCATCTCTCGACAACCAGCTCCCTGACGCCCGCAGCAGCCTCGCTGCCCACGGTTACCGCGCCGTGACCGTCTTCCATCAGGCATCCGTAAATGTGTATATTCTTCGAAGGCGTCTTATACAGGCGTCCCATGTCTATCTTACCCGATTTTACCGCGATGCAGTCATCGCCGAGTGAGAAATGCACGCCCGCGATCTCGACTCCGTCGCAGGATTCGGGATCGATGCCGTCGGTGTTCGGCGAATCCCAGGGGTTGTTGATCGTAAGATTATAAAAACCGAGCTTCTTCGAGAAGAAAGGATGAACCGTCCACGCGGGGCTGTTTGACAGCGTAAGTCCCGTAAATGTGACGTTCTCGCAGCCCTTTAAGAAGATCAGGCGGGGTCTTGCGGCAATGTTGATGACCTTCGGATCCTTCCACCAGTTCTCCTTATCCGCTCCGCCGTCTATCGTGCCTTCGCCGTATACGCAGACGTTCTTCACATGAACGCCGGTCACGGAGCCGTTGAACATCGCAAAAGGCTCGCCTTCCCAGGTGCCTAAGAAATATCCGTCTGCTCCGCTGCTGCCCTCAAGCCTTCCGGGGAAGCGCGGTATATCGTTCCGGTTCGAATCGAGCACGAGCTTCGCGCCCTTTTCGAGCTCGATGAATATGTTGCTCTTTAAGTAGATCCCGCGATGGAAATAAGTACCTGCGGGGATCAGCACGCGTCCGCCCTCGGGACAGCACATGATCGCGGACTGGATGAACGAGGTGTCCTCATGCTCTCCGTCACCGTATGCGCCGAACTCCCTGACATTGCATGTTGCGGCTATCGCGGGCGTCGAAAACGAACACTTAAACTCCGGAGCCGCTTCCGTCCCGCCTTCGAATACTGCCGAAGCGTCATAAGAACGTCCGGCTTCCAGTCCGAATACCGTCACGATGCTGCGGCTGTCCGATATCTTTCTGTCTCCGACCTGCAGCGTATAAGGCCTTAAAGTCGCGTATCTGCCGCCGTCGTCGATGTCAAATGTCACCGATGCGGGCGTTGTGTTTATAACTCTGATCATAGTGTAACTCCCTGTTTGAAAATAGTCATGCTGTGATATCCGGCTTCCTCGGACTTAACGGGTTTTCCGGACGCCACCCCGAGCACGTAGTCAAAGAATTCCGCTGACAGCTCTTTGCTTCCGATCTCCGTGCTCACGAGCCTTCCCGCGTCAAAATCTATCCAGTTGCTCTTATGTCCCGCAAGAGGCGAATTGCTCGATACCTTTACAGTCGGAACAGGCGAAGAGAGCGGAGTTCCGCGGCCTGTCGTAAACAGGATCAGATGCGCTCCCGCCGCAGCCAGCGCCGTAACGGCCACCATATCGTTGCCGGGACCTTCAAGGAGATTAAGGCCTTTTGTGCATACCCTCTCTCCGTATTTTAACACATCGGCGACCGCCGCGCTTCCCGATTTTTGAACACAGCCGAGGGACTTGTCCTCGAGAGTCGTGATGCCGCCCGCCTTGTTGCCGGGCGAGGGATTCTCGTATATTACCTGATTGTTCTTCTCGTAATAATCCTTGAAATCGTTGATGAGGCTGACTGTCTTGTCAAATACGTTCCTGTCTGCCGCCCTGTTCATAAGGAGCTGCTCGGCTCCGAACATCTCGGGTACTTCCGTAAGGATGGTAGAACCGCCCGCGGATACCAGCATATCGGAGAACAGTCCGACGAGAGGATTCGCCGTGATGCCCGAAAATCCGTCGCTTCCGCCGCATTTGAGACCTACGATCAGTTCGGACGCGGGGATCTTTTCCCTCCTGTCCTTCGAAGCGATCGCGATCAGCTCTTCGAGCAGCTTTGCGGCATCTTCGAGCTCGTCTTCCGACTCTTGGCACACAAGGAATCTCGTGCGCTCCTCGTCGATATCCTTAAGATACGGCTTCATATGGTCAAAATTATTGTTCTCGCAGCCGAGTGAAAGCAGCAGCACTCCTCCGCAGTTCGGATGCGAAGCCATGCGTCCGAGTATCATCGCGGTATGCTCCTGGTCGTCGCCCATCTGGGAACATCCGTAAGGATGAGTCATGGCAACGACTGCGTCTATCGACTCCGGACGCTCCGCTTCGAAACGGCGCGCAAGGGATTCCGCGATATGGTTTACGCAGCCTACGGTCGGAATGATCCATATCTCGTTGCGCACTCCGACTCCGTTCTTTCTGCGGTATCCCATGAAGGAAGCCTCTTCGCGCGATGCCGGAAGCTCCGTGTCCACGGGCTCGTAACTGTATTCGAGCTTGCCCGAAAGACCGGTGCGCACGTTATGGACATGCACCCAGTCACCCTCATGGATGTCGCATTTCGCGTAACCGATCACATTGCCGTACTTGATGACAGGCGCGCCTTCGGGAATATCGCAAAGAGCCGCTTTATGTCCCGCGGGCACCGTATCGGTCGCCTCGAGCATGACCATGACATTGTCGCGCTCGTTTATCTTAATGCTCTTCTTCATAGATTTACCTCTTCATCGCGGCTCTTACGCCCATCGTGCGGATCGCGTCGAGATCTGCCGAAACCGCTGCTTTAAGCTCAGCGCAGCCCGCGGGATCCATCTTGTCAAAAGCGTCCTTTTCGAATTCAAAATATGCGTCAACGAGCCCGTCTGCAGGCTTTCTGCAGTTTGCAGCGAAGAAATCAAGCACAGCCGCGTCGTCCTTTATCTGATAAGTGCCCTCGCCGCGATGTCCGATAAGGCAGCCTTCGCCGCGCTCGTCGGAGCTGTAAAAATTGATCAGCGCCGCAAGCGAGAATGCGAGATTCTTCGGAACCTTGCCGAAACGCTTGTAATACTCGATAACGCTCGGAAGACATCTCGCCCTCCACTTCGATACGGAATTCAGGGCTATCGAGAGCAGCTCGTGTCTGATGAAAGGATTCTCGAAACGGCTCTTTACGGCTCCCGCGAACGAAAGGAGGTCCTCCTTCGGAAGATCGAGCGTAGGAATTACCTCGTCGTAGATCACGTCATGCATAAAGCCCGCGAAATCGGCGTCCTTCATGGACTCTCCGACGGTATCGTTGCCCGCGCAGTACGAAGCGAGCACGAACGAAGTATGAGCGCCGTTAAGTATCCTTACCTTACGCTGCTTGTAAGGCTTCTGGTTGTCGGTAAAGATGACCGGAAGGCCGGTCTTTGCAAGAGGAAGCTCGTCGCTGATGTCCTTCGCGGATTCGATTACCCAGAGCGCGAAAGGCTCGCAGGTATCGAGCAGATTGTCCTCGTAGCCGAGTTCCTCCCAGAGCGCCTGATATTCTGTTCTGGGATATCCCGTTACAATGCGGTCAACGAGCGTCGAGGTAAAGATGCAGGCCTCGTCGACCCACTTCTTAAAGCCGTCCTCAAGCTTCCAGTTCGCGATCTGCTTCATCACGCACTTCTTAAGCTCGATGCCGTTGTCGTCGATCAGCTCCACGGGAAGGATCACGAGACCCTTGTCGGAAGCGCCGTCAAAAGCCTTGTATCTTGCATAAAGGAACTTTGTCAGCTTTCCGGGATATGTATTCGGAGGGCATGCTTCGAACGTATCGGTCTCATCATAGACGATGCCGGCTTCGGTCGTATTCGAAACGATGTATCTGAGGCTCGCGAGCTTCGCATAGTCATCGTACTTCGTGTATTCCCGATAGGGATCCACAACGTCAGCAACGGATGTGATCACGCGCTTCTCCACGTATTCGGCTCCGTCCTTCAGGCCGCGGAGGAGTACCGTGTAATTGCAGTCCTGCTTTCTGAAATTATCGAGGCTTCCGAAAGCGATGGGCTTTACGAGAACAATGCTTCCGTCAAAGGTTCCCTTCTCGTTCATGATATCGATCATATAGTCGACAAAAGCGCGCAGAAAGCCGCCCTCTCCGAACTGAAGGACCTTGATCTCCCTCTCTTTTTTTGAAAACATGGCAGAATTGATGATGTTCATGTCAGCCGCTCCTTTTCTCATATATTTTTATTGAATGTACCCGCATATTAATGTAAGCACTTACATACAACTATAATAGTCCCGTCGCGCGTCGTAGTCAAGTCGGATTTTTTCTTTATTTTCAACAGTTTTTCACGATTTCCTCTTGCAAAAGAGCAATGCTTCATTTATAATTCATTTCAGGGAACAAAATGTAAAAATCAGAGCATTTTTGTAATTGCTTACATGCTCTATCGGAGACACCATGACCATTTACGATATTTCTCAAAAAGCAGGCGTATCCATTGCCACCGTGTCCCGCGTCCTGAACGGCAGTGACAAGGTCAGCCCGAAGACCCGCAAGAAGGTCCTCGACGTTATGGAGAAATACGCTTATACGCCGAACGCGTTCGCCAGAGGTCTGGGCTTAAGCACCTCTCACACCGTCGGCATACTTTGTGCGGACTCCTCCGACCTGTATCTGGCGAAGGCCGTATATTATCTCGAGCAGATGCTGCGCGCGAAGGGCTATGACAGCATCCTCTGCTGCTGCGGCTACGATCTCGACAACCGCGTTAAATCTGTTAATCTCCTTCTTTCAAAGAAGGTCGACAGCATTATTTTCGTCGGATCGAACTTCATCGAAGCCAAGGAAGAGGATAACGCATATATCCGCGAGCTCGCGAACACCCATCCGGTCATGATCCTGAACGCGGACTATATAGCTCCGAACGTTTACAGCTGCCTCTGCGACGATTACCACGCCATGTACAGCGCTGCCGAAGAGCTGATCGGAGCGGGCAGGCGCCGTATCGCGTATATCTATAATTCGACCTCTTATTCGGGTTCAAAAAAGCTGACCGGCTACATTGACGCGATGAACGCTCACGGCCTGCAGCCCATGACAGAGTTCATCGACAGACGCTACGAGGCTTCGGACGAGGTTCTCGAGACAGCGGAGCGTTTAAAGAAGCTCCACAAGGATACCAAGGGCGGTCTCGACGCCGTTCTCTCCGCCGAAGACGGACTCGCGCTCGGCGCGGTGAAATTCGCCCACAGGGCCGGACTCGAGATCCCGAAGGACATCGCGATCATCGGTTATAATAATTCACTGCTCGCGGTATCGAGCGAGCCTGAGCTCACCTCGATAGACAACAGGCTTGAGCTGCTTTGCCGCCAGCTCGTTACGAATCTTACCGAGATCCTCGCGGGAAGCGAGATCCCCCGTAAGACCATTTATTCGGGTATCCTTGTAAAAAGAGGTACCACATAACTCAGTTGAATACCCCCCTTCATAGAAACCATTTATCCTTTTAGTTCCAGAAAGGCCCCGGACATTCGCGTGTTCGGGGCCTTTCGACGAGTATTTTTATTTTTTGTCAATCACTCTCTCGGTCTCGGCGTCGAACAGATAGATGTGGTCGTAAGGGATCGCGAAGCTGATCCTCGAATCGGTCTCCGGCGTCTGATGAGGATCGATCTTTAAGATCGAAGCCACGCCGTCGATATCGATGTAAACATTCGTATTGTCGCCGAGAAGCTCGGTAAGCTCTACCGTACAGCCGACTCCTACGCTGTTCGCGGGCTTTTCGCCGTTATAGAGGACAACATGCTCCGGTCTGAAACCGAATGCGATCTCTTTGCCCTCAAGTCCCGCAGCCACAGCATCGGACGCAAAATCCGCGAGTCTTACTTTGGTATTGCCGAGATTAATATTTCCGTCAGTCACGACTGACTTTATAAAGTTCATCGGAGGCTCGCCTATAAAGCCCGCAACGAACATATTCACGGGATTGAAGTACAGCTCGTAAGGCGTGCCGATCTGCTGGATATAGCCGTCCTTCATTACGACGATCCTGTCGGCCATAGTCATGGCTTCGGTCTGGTCATGCGTAACATAGATCGTGGTGGCGCCTGTCTGCCTGTGGATCTGGGTGATCTCGGAACGCATCGTTACACGCTGCTTCGCATCCAGGTTCGAGAGCGGCTCGTCCATCAGGAAAATGCCTACTTTTCTGATGATCGCGCGGCCTACGGCGACACGCTGGCGCTGTCCGCCCGAAAGCTCCCTGGGCTTGCGGTCCAGATATTCGGTAAGTCCCAAGACCTTTGCCGTAGCAAGCACCTTTTTCTCTATCACGTCCTCGTCCACGCCCTGAAGCGTAAGTCCGAAGCTCATATTCTCATAAACGGACATATGGGGATAAAGCGCATAGCTCTGGAACACCATCGCAACCTCACGGTCGCGGGGGCTCTTCTCGTTCACACGCTCGCCGTTGATCAGGAAGTCTCCCTTGCTGATGTTCTCGAGGCCGGCGATCATGCGCAGCGTCGTCGACTTGCCGCAGCCCGAAGGTCCGACAAATACGATGAACTCGCCCTTTTCGATCTCAAGATTGAAATCGTGCACGGCGTGGAAGCCGTTGGGATAAATCTTATTGATACCGGATAATGTAAGGTAAGCCATAAAGATATTGCTCCTTTATTTCTTTTTCCCCGAAGCGGTAGCCGCCGCGTCGCGGAAAATCCTTATCAGCAGATGTTTCATGCCGATAAACAGCAGGTCGAAGCCCAGCCAGAAGAGTCCGAACAGAACCGGCTCCACGGGAAGCGCGACCGTATCCTCGATGCCTTTTGCTTTGATGACAATGACATTTATGAGGTTATAGAGATATACAACGCACACGAGTATCACAAACGCGTACGGTATGTTCAAAAACAGCGACCAGAACTTCCGCGCCGTGACCATTTTGTAGCGGTCGTTCGCGCGTTCGGTCTTTTCGATGAAGGTCAGCATGTGGTTCGTGAGCAGGTCGGTGAGGATTCCCATCGCCATGCCGAGTACAAACAGCTGATCCGTCGTATTCGTAAGGAAGTTCCCGAGCCCGAAGTAAAAGAAGAAGCATATCGCGCCGGTAAACCACCATTTTATCAGCAGGACCTTGACGATGTTCGGTATCGACCATCTCTTCCTGCCGCTGATCTTTTCGATCTCCTTATCCGAGACCTCGGGTGAATTCTGCTCGTTCGCATTGACCAGCCTGTCCACCGCATCGGTCTTCAGATCGTAATAATTCTTTTCTTTATCTGCCATTTCGTATCCCGCGGCTTCGGATCAAGCCCGCATCAGTCTTCTATCTCGATCTTTTCGAGATCGCCGCTGTATTCGAGGTCTATCGAGGTCTTTACTTTCTTAAGCAGCCTTCCGTATACGGGAAGGAGCGCAACGAGCACCGCAACCGCGCATACCAGGACCGCGTGTACCGTAACGATCTTCATGGCCTTCGGGATGTAGTCCGCAGTCTCAAGCACACTCGCGAAATCCTCTCTTCCCATGGCAACCTGTACCCTGCCGCGGTAAACGATGTCGCAGAAGACGATCGCAGCGAACATCAGATACATGATCACGAGCATCGATATCCTCGGCTTCTGTCTCTTCGGGAACGCGTTCAGGAAGCAGACGAACGAGAGTATCGAGAACAGCATCGTCACAAAACCGCACAGGCCCATGTTTGAGCCCTGGATCTTGGCCGTGGTGTCCGAGATCTTCGTCAGGTTGAACGAATAGTATATGAACGCGAGCGCCAGTCCGACCAGCGCGATGTTCTGCGGGTTCCTCTTTAAGGAAACCATCGTTTTACGGAAAAACTCCTTCATGATAACTCCTATCTCACTGCATTCGAAGTTTCTTTGTCAAAGAAATGCACGCGGTCAAAACCTACATATACCTCGTCGCCTTCTTTGTAATCGCACCATTCGCGGAACTTGCAGGTGATCTTGCTGCTGCCGGCGGTTCCGTGAACCAGTGTGGTCTGTCCGAGGTTCTCGTTAAGGTTTACCCTTACGCGTATTCCGGAGTCTGCCCTTACGACATTCTCGGGACGTACGCCGAGCGTCATCTCTTTATTCTCGTAAGCTTTCAGCAGTTCTTTCTGCTCTGCGTTCAGCGGATATTTAAAATCTTCGGAAACAAAGCTTCCGTTCTCTATCCTGCCCTCAAAGAAATTCATCGGGGGAAGTCCGATAAAGCTCGCAACAAAGAGGTTCGCCGGGGTATCGTAGAGCTCGAGGGGCGTTCCGATCTGCTGCACATGACCCATCGACATGCATACGATCCTGTCCGCCAGCG
Source organism: uncultured Clostridia bacterium (assembly GCA_947304065.1). Taxonomy (GTDB): domain Bacteria; phylum Bacillota; class Clostridia; order Lachnospirales; family Lachnospiraceae; genus RUG11977. The sequence goes on from CAMZAI010000017.1 coordinate 19,391, forward strand.
TGAGTGCTTCGGTCTGGTCATGCGTAACATAGAGCATCGTGGCCCTGAGTCTCTTGTGGAGGAGCAGTATCTCGCGCCTTGTAGCGCCTCTGAGCTTCGCATCCAGGTTCGAGAGCGGCTCGTCAAAGAGGAATACCTTCGGGGTACGCACTATCGCGCGTCCCATCGCCACACGCTGTCTCTGTCCGCCGGAAAGCTGCGCCGGCTTCTTGTTCAGCTGATCGGTAAGTCCAAGGATCTCGGCCGCCGCCAGGACCTTCTGGTGAATGACATTTTTGTTCTCCTTACGGAGCACGAGCGAGAACGCCATGTTCTCGTAAACCGTCATATGCGCGTAGAGCGCGTAGTTCTGGAATACCATGGCAATGTCGCGGTCCTTCGGAGGCATCGAAGTGATGTCCCTGTCGTCGATCAGCAGCTTGCCCGACGTAATGTCCTCAAGTCCGGCCACCATGCGGAGCGTCGTCGATTTGCCGCAGCCCGAAGGGCCTACGAGCACGATCAGTTCTCCGTCTTTGACGTCCAGATTGAAATCGTATACTGCCTGTACCTTATTGTCGTATATCTTTTCAAGATGCTGCAGTTTTAAACTCGCCATAGTTTACTCTCTCCAAATATTTCCTTACGCCGCTGTCTTTGTTTCGAGCTCCTTTTCGTAAGCCCTTAAGGTAGCGGTCTTTATGATGCCGATCACGCCCGCGAGTATCAGGAGCGCGCCCGAAGCGATGAGGTAGATGATGATCCTCGTATGCTGCGCGTCGGTCATAACCTTTGTCTCCTGATCGGCCAGTATTACGACCGCCTCGTAAGCCTTTTTGGGTATGATCCTGGTACGCACGAACTGGATCACTCCGACGACGATCAGAGTCACCGAATATCCCAAATGGTAGTTCTTTACGCCCTCCGAGCAAAGGAAGACCGTAAGCATGAACACCAGGTTAAATATGATCGATACACCCGTCAGCCAGGTGTAATAGTAATTTCCGACATCGGATTTATAAATACTGACAAAATAGAATACATTGAGTACTATCGCAAGAAGGGCCAGTCCCGAAGAGGTCTTGTTCTTGGAATAACGGAGTCTGTCCCTGCGGATCTGTTTTTCGTCCATTAAGCTGCTTCCTTTCCCGCTTTGATAAGTGCCTTTTCCTGTTTTGTCACGATTATTTTCCAGATAAGATTCGCGGTAAGAAGAACCGCCGCGATCACGACGAGGCCGAGCACGTAATCAGCCGCGTCAAACCAGAAAGTAGAGTCTGTATAATAGGTTTTGCGCCTTTCGGCTACTGTTTTGAGCTTTTCAAAATCAACTCCGGTAAGATACTGGGTCCTGTAAGCCATTATCCTGCCGCGGGCCCATATTGAGGCCGCTATGTCTCCGATAACGCAGAGCGCGATCGAAATGTAATTGCCGATGTAATAGCGCCTGCGTGTGTGCGTATTCATCACGAGATTAAATACGCCGAGAAGGATCAGAACGATGGTAACCTTTGTAAAGAGCTTGTTGAAATCCTGCATGTCGTAAAAGATCCTGGCGCCTGCCACTCTGTCGAGCGAAGCGTCCGCAGGATCGGGCATCATGCTGTAAAGGCTGTCATACAGATCGGTGAGCAGACCCAAAGAATAGAAGAACGCCAAAGCGCTCGCAATGAGCACCACGTAGCATATTATCTTCTGGAATTTCATCTGTTTCTTATACATGGATAGCCTCGTTTCTGAAATGTTAATAAATTACTTAAGGTAGTCACGGCCTCGGAAATACCTCGGCGTGACCGTAAACAGCTTCGCTGCCACGTCACCGGGAAAGTGCATTGGAACGTTTGCACTTTCCCGGATCGTGACGCGGTACGTGTTCAAAGAACGAACACGTATTTACTGACCCTGATAATACGCTACTAATCTGTCCCAAGCGGCCTGCTTGTTGTCAAGGTAAAGGCCGTTGTTCCAGGTCTCG